>NZ_JAFCMD010000012.1:0-240982 GCF_018130105.1 Bradyrhizobium sp. AUGA SZCCT0160 | reverse complement strand
AAAGCTGCACACGAGCATACAGGGCAGCGGAGAACACCCGGCCTTCCCTGCGCAATGGCTTTACGGCTTATGCCGTGATCTCCCCGGAGACGAGTTCTTGGTTGACTCCGTCACCGCCGGTTCAGCTCTCGCCTACCCGACAGCTTGACACCTGCAACGGGCGCCAGGACCACACGGTTTTGCCGTACGCTTAGTCCGCGCCGTCGTCTCAGCGCAAACAAGCGTCCACCGCAACCCGCCCAACGTCCGTGACGACGGCCGACGCCCTCTGAGTGGGACGGGATGGCGATAGATGCGCACTGATTTGGGTCGGCCGACAACAGAAATATTTTTGATTTACAGAAATTTTCTACTTGACATGATTTCTGTAAAGCAGAACTGATTTGCCCCGGCTTCGCCAAGGCTACGCCGGGCGCGGCCGTCGGGTTGATTTGTCGCGCCTTGGCTTGCAGATTGCTATTGCGCGCGCCGCGACGCAGTTCTCAAGGCGCAGGCAGATTGCGGGGTGAACCCATAAGTTCAAGCGATCACCCGGCGTCGGCTTTACCCTGGACTACGGACGCAATTCAGGCGTGGCGTGAGGTCCGGACGCGCCCGAGCTTGAGCTTGGGTAAGCCACTGCCTGTTTGAAGTGCCGGGCTTTTCCTGACTCCACAGAATTTGGGGAAGATCTTTATATTGCTCTGGCCGGGGCGCTTTTCATCCCGAACGAATTTGAATTTGACCGGCGAGGGTCGCGCGAATGCGGCCCTTTTGATGCACAATCACAAGGGGGGTTAACAGCGTTGTTAATCGCCCCTCTCGCTGTTTGACTCACACCCAACTGGGGCGGCGGCCCCGACCCCGCAATATCAGCGCGCAATATCAGCGCATGAGCGATTGAAAATATTCCGGTCCCAAGAAAGAGGCCGCACACGGCAAATCAATCCTTGTCTTGCGCGTACTTCTCCAAAACCAGCCGATTATACTCATCTCTCACAGCTCTCCGTGAGATATGCCCTTTTCGGTCCTTGGCAATCTTCAGAAGATCAGGATCAGTCGGTGCCTGTGATTTCCTTCTGAATCTGGCAAAGAGTCGACTGGTAGGCCCCGAGGCTCTTCCAAACAGCCGGTCAAACCATCCCATTGTGTCCTCACCGGTCATACTGCGAACTACGACACCCTATCATCATGAACTTAGGACACTAGGGGTCAAGTACGGACAGTACCCTTCCAGCCCTATGGGAACAGATTGGCAGCTGAGAACGCAGGTCGAACTCAATATCGTATGACCGTTCAGGGAAGCTGACATCGGCTATCCCGTCGACCCCTTTCGCCAAGGGCCAATTGCCGACGTTCCATCCGCGCCAGGCTCGCTTTACAGGTGGCCAGCCACGCCCAGTTGATAGTTCACATCTAGCGCAGCACGCTTTTTGTGTGGAGGGTCAGGATTCCAACCAACAATGGCGAACATAACGAAGAAGCCCACAATGTACGCTACCGCGACATACCAGCCGTGGCGCAGCCACAAGCCGACCGACTTGGCCTCCGGATACATATTGGAGATCGCGACGCCCGCAGACGAGCCGAACCAGATCATCGAACCGCCGAAGCCTACGGCATATGCAAGGAAACCCCAGTCGTAGCCGCCCTGCTTGAGTGCGAGCGCCGTCAGCGGAATGTTGTCGAACACGGAAGACAGGAAGCCGAGCCCCAGCGCCGTTTGCCACGAGGCGACAGGCAATTCCTCGACCGGCATAAAGGACGCGTTGGTGACAAGGGCCAGGAGGAAGACCGTTCCCTTGAACGTTTCCGGCAAGATCGCCCAATCCGGCCGACGCAGCGGCGCGGCCGCGAGAATGACGATCCAAACCGCAAGTCCGATCACGGGGATAACATCGAGCACCGCCGGAAACTTCAGGTTGGCGATGACGTTGGCCAAAACGGCGATGGTCAGGATTGCACCGACAACGCCCGCATAAGTCCAATCGATGTGCAGGCGACGCTGCGCATCCTTCTCTATTGGGGAATGGCGGTGTTGTGCCAGCGAAGCCGGTATCCCGTAGATCAGGAAGCCGGCGACGGCTGCGACGTAGGCTTCGACGACGCGCAGCGGGCTGATGCCGTCGATCCACATCATGGTGGTGGTGGTATCACCGACCACGCTGCCGGCGCCGCCGGCATTGGCGGCCGCAACGATGGCGGCAAGGTAACCGATATGTAGTTTGCCCTTGAACAAGTGCCGCGCCATCGTGCCGCCGATCAGGGCCGCGGCAATATTGTCGAGGAAGCCCGACATCACGAATACAGTAGCAAGCAGAACCAGGCAGCCGCTCCAACCGTTTGGCAGCAACGCCGGCATCGCGTCGGGGATTCGACTGTTCTCGAAATGCCGCGACAGGATGGCGAAACCCATCAGCAGCAAAAACAGATTGGCGAGGATCACCCATTCGTGGTGGAGCTGGAGCATCAGGCCGGTCAGGCTCTCGCCTTGCCGGAAGCCGGTAAACAGGAGCTTGTAAAGTGTGACGGCCACGAGCCCGGTCAACGCCACCTCAAGCGTCTTGTTGTGAAACACCGCTACACCCAGCAGTGTCAGGCCGAACAGAATGAAATCAACCGGAATGCCGAACAGGAAGACGGGCTGAGCCGAATACGGGCCAGTTGTGGATGCTGCCGCGACGGGATCTGCGATCAGGACGGCTGGGAGAGCCACCGCGGCTGCAACAAGCAGCAGGGGCACATTCGTGGCCTGCCCGGTGAGGGATTGGGCACGGAGGATTTCTTCGGCTGAACGTCGGGGATGCATCGGGTGCGCGCTTTCCGCGTGGCGGCCCGACCATCGCTTGACCTGTCACTGCCACATGCAGCGAGCACCCGAGTGCCGTTCTACACGCCAACCGAAAGAAAGCAATGTGTGCTGGAGGCTGATGTCCGCTCTGAGTCATTCGGCGGAAGCTGACGTCCGGGTCGGCGAGTTCCGATCTTCCCCTAACAACGGACTTCACTCGTCAGATCGGCTAGTTCTGAAAAGTGCCAAAAGCAGACATCACGATCTTTGCCGGATTCCTGCTTTGCTCCCAAGATCGGTTCGAGGAGATGACGGAGGCGTTTTCCGTTGGGTGCTAGCTTGCGCCCGAGCCGGGTGCCGGACTGAGCGGAGCGCCCCCTACCGAAAAGGGGCCGACAGGCCTGGAAAGTGGCGGAGGGGTCGGAGGAAGAACTGGAGGGAGTACTTTTCTCGACGCCTGGATGACCCGCGTGCGAGGATTTGGACGTGGGATGCTGGAGGTCGTCAACGGTGCGATGCTGGAAGTCGTCAGCGGCGGCGCCTGATTCTGCAGGGAGCTCACCTGCGCCGTCAGCAGCGAGAGTTGACGGGTTATTCTTTTCAAATCCGCCTGTTGGGCTGCGGAGCTCTGGATCAGCGACATCAACACATCGGCGTTTTGCTCCTGCGACGTCTGAATGTCCCGCAGTCCCGCCCTGACAACCGGATCCGGTACGAGGACCGGAGCCGGGACAGGCGGAGGAGATGCAGCGACGCGATTGTAATTTGGCGGGGAGAAGCGGCTGAAGTCCGGCAAGGACAACCGATCGACGCTCGGCAAAGAGAACTGATTGAAAACCGGCAGTGAGAAGCCGCCGAAACTCGGCAAGGAATTGGCGGTGGCGGCACCAATGACGGCCATGGCAGCCAGCGAGACAGCTAACACCGGCACCGGGCTTGAGGCCACCCGCGGTGCCCCCTCGGGCTGTTTGTCTCCTTGCGTTTCCCTGCCGGGTGCTTCGGTCACCTGCGTTCCCTACGTCTCAGCCCATCGCCGGTCAGCAAAACAAAAGAGCCATCGCGGTGACAAACCAGCAATGGCTCGCGCGCGCTTGCCCACCTGAATTCGGCTCAAATCATGGGCTCGTATGGTTAATGTTCCGTTATTCCAGAGACCAGCCGGCATCGGTGCCCGTCCGAGCCAGGTCGCAAGCGTCATCGTGAACAGGACTGTCGTCCCGCCATCGTCAGTTCGGCTTCGTGGCACCTTCTGCCGCCGCCGGTGCCGCCGGCCTTGGGCCGCCGCCGGTGATCCGCTCGATCACCGAGCGAACGGCGTCGCGGGTCTTGCGATCCTTTACCGCATCCAGCAGCGGGGCGGCACCCGGCGAGCGGCGGATCAGGCTTTCGGGATCGGGAAACACCAATGGATCGTCCCAGGGTCCCTGCACCACGAACGGCAGGTCGAAGCCGGGCGGCGCGTTGGGTGCAGACGTCAGACTGGCGACGCCCTTCAGATCGTATTCGCGCGCCGGCACCGAGGCCGTGCCGGTCAGCGTGAGCCGCGTCGTGGGACCCTCGACGCGGACGTCTTCGGCGGTCGCGATGCCGTCGTTGAATTTTACCTCCACGTTGAGCGTATCGAAGGGCGTCGAGCCGTTGCGGAAATTGCCGCTGCCGGACAGCGGCCGCCGCTCCAGCCGCTTCAACAGCTGTTCGACATTGAAGCCGGAGATCGCGCCGTCACGGCCGTTCAGGGTCGCGGTGCCGTCGAGCGAGGTGACGAGCCCGAACGGGCTGGAGCCCGAGGCCACCAGCGAGACATTGAGATTGCCGCGGCCGGAGAGTTTGTTGATGCCGAACAATTCGGATGCGCAGGCGTGCAGGTCGACATCGGTGAACTGGAACTGGGCCTTGACGTCGGCCACCGCGTCCGAGCGCGCGACACCGAACGTGCCCTTGGCGATGCCGCCATACATCTGCGCCTCGGCGACCGAGAGCGCGAGCGCGCCGCCGCGCAGATTGGCGCCGAAGGCGGTGCGGCCGAGCTTGGTCGAACCGACCGTCACCCTGGCGGCCGACAGCCGCATGTCGAGATCGGTGGTCGACAAAGAGTTCAGGTCGAACAATTGCCGATTCCAGTCGCGCGCGCCGCTCGCCAGCAGGCGGAAGGTCGAGATGTAGGGCGTGAAATCCAGCGCCCCGGCGGCCAGCGTCGCCTGCAGCGTCTGCCGGCCGTTATTGGCGAAGGTCATCACGCCTTCGGCGACGTTGCCGTCGAGTTCGACATTCACATTGGTCAGCGCAACGGAAGCGCCGACGACATTGGCGCGGGCCTTCAGCGCGAAGCGGCCGAAGCCGCCGCCGGGCGGCGTCTGTCCCATCCAGCGCAACGCGTTGCGCAGGGACGGGCTGTCGATCGTCACCGTGCCTTCCATCATCAGGCTGGTGCGGTTGGCGAGTGCGCCATCGAATGCCAGTTTCAGCGGTGCGCTGACCAGCCGCGCCTTCACGCCGGAGCGATCTCCCGACAGCAGCGCGAGGAAATCGCTGGCGCTGACCGAGCCGTCGACGCGCTCGCCGCGCCAATCGAACTGTCCGGTGGCGGCGAACGAACGCGAGATCGACGGCCAGGCCAGCGACAGGTCGATATCGCTTAGCGCCTCGGAGGCCTGGCTGGTGGCGTCTTCATAGTTGAGCACGCCGTCCTGGATCCGGATCTCGGAGAACGACACCTGATTCTCGGCGCCCGGCTTCATGGCGCGCGCGATGGTCTCGACGAACGGCGTCCAGTTGCTCTCGCCATGGCCGTTCCTGACGACGCGGATATGCGGCCGCAGCATCATGACGTCGGCGATCTCGAACCGCCGCAGCAACAGCGGCAGCAAGCGCAGATTGGCCGTCAGCACGTCGACCTGCAGCGCCGGGTCGACGGTGGCACCGCCCTTCAGTCTGACATTGTGAAACGAGACATAGCTGCCGGGAAATACCGAGACGTCGATCGCACCCGAGACGACCAGATCGAGCCCGGTGACGGCGCGAATCTGCGCTTCGACCGCCTGGCGCAACGCGTCCCGGTTGAGGAACCAGGAGGTCCCGATCAGGCCAATCAAAGCCAAGCCGAGAAACGCCGCAATCGGCATCCCCAGGCGCTTCATTCCTTGGGCCATCGTCAAAGACATATCCAGGTCGGGTTGAGGTCGAGGGTTTGGTTGTCCGGGGCGGCCGCGTCTAGCTTTCAGCCCTTGCCAACCCACACAACCTGAAGGGTTTTCTTGACGCTTTCAAGGCCATCCTGGCGTTGTGAACCGCCGCCGGTGGTCCAAAAGCGCGCGCATTGACGCAGTGCGAAGATTTCGCCTAATAATCCCCTGATTATGCCGGCCTTGAGCCGTTTCCTCCATCAGGTCAGACATCCATGAACAAGGTTTACCCCGACGCCAAATCGGCACTCGATGGCGTTCTCAAGGACGGCATGATGATCATGTCGGGTGGTTTCGGTCTTTGCGGCATCGCCGAGACCCTGTCGGACGCGATCCGCGAATCCGGCGTGAAGGGCCTCACCGTCATCTCCAACAATGCCGGGGTCGACGGCATCGGGCTGAGCCGGCTGCTGGAGACGCGGCAGATCAAGAAGATGATCTCGTCCTATGTCGGCGAGAACAAGCTGTTCGCCCAGCAATACCTCGCCGGCGAACTGGAACTCGAATTCAATCCGCAGGGCACGCTGGCCGAGCGCATCCGCGCCGGCGGCGCCGGTATCCCGGCCTTCTTCACCAAGACCGGCGTCGGCACCCTGATCGCCGAAGGCAAGGAAGTGAAGGAATTCGACGGCGAGAAATACATCATGGAGCGCGGGCTGTTCGCCGACCTCGCCATCGTCCACGCCTGGAAGGGCGATACCGCCGGGAACCTGGTCTATCGCAAGACCGCGCGCAATTTTAACCCGATGATGGCAACCGCTGCCAAGGTCACCATCGCCGAGGTCGAGCATCTGGTGCCGGCCGGCGAGATCGACCCCGATCACATCCACACGCCCGGCATTTTCGTCAAACGCATCATCGACGTCGGCACCGGCAAGAAGCGGATCGAGTTCCGCAACACCCGTCCGCGGCCCGCCGCGTAACTCAACAGGAAGCAGGAAAGCACTATGGCCTGGACCCGTGAACAGATGGCCGCTCGCGCCGCCAAAGAGTTGCGCGACGGTTATTACGTCAATCTCGGCATCGGCATTCCGACGCTGGTCTCGAACTACATCCCCGACGGCATCGACGTCAGCCTGCAGAGCGAGAACGGCATGCTCGGTATGGGCCCGTTCCCCTATGAGGGCGAGGAAGACGCCGATCTCATCAACGCCGGCAAGCAGACGGTGAGCGAACTGCCGTCGACCAGCTATTTCTCGTCAGCCGAATCCTTCGGTATGGTGCGCGGCGGGCATATCGATCTGTCGATCCTCGGCGCAATGCAGGTGGCGCAGAACGGCGACCTCGCCAACTGGATGATCCCCGGCAAGATGGTCAAGGGCATGGGCGGCGCGATGGACCTCGTCGCCGGCGTCAAGCGCGTCGTCGTTGTCATGGAGCATTCCGCCAAGGACGGCCCGAAACTCCTGAAGACCTGCAACCTGCCGCTGACCGGCGAGAAGGTCGTCGACATGGTGGTGACGGATCTGGCTGTGTTCACCATCGACAAGCACGGCAAGGACGGCATGGCGCTGATCGAACTCGCCGACGGCGTCACGCTGGACGAGGTCAAGGCCAAGACCGAAGCCGAATTCCGCGTCGCACTGAAGAACGCGTAAGGCGCGACTCGCGGTTCGTCGTCCCGGGCTTGACCCGGGACCCATACGCCGCGGCGGGTGTTATTAGCAAAGGTCGCTGACGCCGGCGTGCTTGCCGAGGGCCGCGGCGTATGGGTCCCCCGATGCGCAATTGCGCATCTGAGATCGGCGCTCGCTGTGCTCGCTTGTCCGGGACGACGGGTGTTGTTCGCGCTACGCCGGGCCTGACGGCACGTCGGAGAACCGCGTCAGCCACGCCACCGGGCCGATGCTGGCGGCGACGATCAGCAATGCTGCGAGCGCGCCGTCTTCAAAACTGCCGCGGCTGGCGAACTGGTAGATCGAGGTCGCCAGCGTCTCGACGTTGAGCGGCCGCAGCAGCAATGTTGCCGGCAATTCCTTCAGGCAGTCCACGAACACGATGATGACGGCGCCCAGCATCGCCGGCCGCAGCAGCGGCAGATGGATCAGCCGCATCGTGGTTGATTGCCTTGCGCCGGCGGCGCGCGCGCTGTCGTCGTAGTCGTGCGGGATTCGCTCGAAGCCTGCCTTGATCAGTCCGGTCGGCACCGCCAGGAAGCGGATCACATAGGCGATCACGACGGCTGCACCCGAGCCGACCAGGAACAGTCCCGGCAGTGAACCTCCGAGCCATCCGCCGAGCGCGCTCAGGCCATTGTCGATCGCGAGCACCGGGGTCAGCAAGCCCAGCGCGAGAACCAGGCCGGGCAGGGCGTAGCCGGTTTGCGAGATGCTCATCGCAACGAGGCGCACCGGATCCGGGCGCCAGCGCCAGGCCAGGATGGTGGCGAAGCCGAGGAAGAGCGCGATCAGTGTCGCCAGCGTTGCGAACGCCACCGAATTGAAGGCATCGCGCCCCAGCGTCATGTCGAAATTGGTCAAGAGCCCGCGCTTGAAACTCTGCTGCAGCAGAAACAGCACCGGCACGATGAAGCCGAGCAGCACCGGCGTGAGGCAGGCGGCAAACGTCCACCAGCCCCGCCTGCCGTGCAATCGCGTGCGCGGCGTCAGCCGCGGGCTCTCGGCGGAAAACCCGGTCGCGACATTGCGGCGGCCATAGCGTTCGATCGCGATCAGGCCGGCGACGATCGCCAGCATGAAGCAGGACAATTGCGCCGCGCCGGCGAGGCTGCCGCGGTTGAGCCAGGTCGTGAAGATCGACACAGTCAGCGTACGGACGCCGAGATATTCGCTGGCGCCGATGTCGTTCAACGTTTCCAGCGACACCAGCGCGACGCCGACCGCCAGCGCCGGCCGTGCCATCGGAAGCGAGACGCGGAAGAATATCTGCAGGCGGCTGGCGCCGAGCGTTCGCGCGGCCTCGGCGAATTCGGCGCTCTGGAACTGAAACATCGTCCGCGCCGAGAGATAGACGTAAGGGTAGAGCACGAGGCCGATGACGATGATCGCGCCCGGCATCGAACGCAGATTGGGCAGGACGGCCACCGTGTCGCGCAGCGGAAACCAGATCGCGAGCATGCGATGAACCAGGCCGAGTGGCTCGAACAGGTCGGCATAGACATAGGCGGCGATGTAGGTCGGAATCGCCAGCGGCAGCGGCATCAGCCACAACAACAGCGCGCGGCCGGGAAAGTCATGCAGCGAAATCAGCCACGCGGTGCCGGCGCCGATCACAAGCGCCAGCGCGCCGACGCCGAACAGCAACAGCGCGGTGTCGAGCATCGCCCGCGGCAACACATAGGCGATCAGATCGCGCCACAGATCGGGCGCGGGGTTCATCGCCAGCGCGATGACCGCGATCACGGGCGCAGCGACCATGATCGCGGTCATGACAGCGATGGCCGCCGAGATCCGTCCGGCGTGCGCGGATGGGTTCACGTAAAAAATTTCTCAGGCGAGAGGTACCGGTAGTTCGACCTGCCGAGGTCTACTCCCTCCCCCCTTGCGGGGGAGGGCGGGGGAGAGGGGTAAGCCACACCCACCGCCGTTGCCGCCGCCCCTCTCCCTAACCCTCCCCCGCAAGGGGGGAGGGAACAGGGCGGAGCAAGTCCGGGCATCACGGCACAATCAGTCGTCAAAGCATCAATTATCAAAGCCGACCTTGTCTACCAGCGTCGCGGCCGCCTTGCGGTTGGCGGCGACCTTGGCGATCGGCAGGGTATCGGCGTTGAGCTTGCCATAACCCGCAATCGTCGGGTTGATGGCGACGCCGGCGCGCACCGGATATTCGTAGTTCTGGTCGGCATACATCTGCTGCGCCTTTTCACCGGCGAGCCATTCGATCAGCTTGACGCCGTTGGCCTTGTTCGGCGCGTGCTTGGCCAGCAGCACGCCGGACAGATTGACGTGGGTGCCGCCGCCCGCAAACGTCGGCAGGATCACCTTGGTGGCTTCCGCCCACGGCTTCTTTTCCGGATCGTTGTTCATCATCAGCGCCCAGTAATAGGTGTTGCCGATGCCGATATCGCACTTGCCGGCGGCGACGTCGCGCGCGGCCTCGCGATCTCCGCCCGACGGCTTCTGCGCCAGATTGGCCTTGACGCCGCGCAGCCATTCCTCGGCTTTGGCCTCGCCGTACTTCGCGGTGTAGGCCGCGAACAGTCCGTTGTTGTAGATGTGCTGGCCGGAGCGGATGCAGATCTTGCCCTTCCACTTGGGATCGGCGAGCTCTTCATAGGTGATGGCGTCCTGCTTGACGCGATCCTTCGAGGCGTAAATCACGCGCGCGCGCATCGAGATGCCGGCCCAGTGTCCGTCGGGATCGCGGTATTGCGCCGGCACGACCTTGTCGAGCGCCTCCGACTTGATCGGCTGGGTCACGTCGGCCTTCACGGCCTCGTCCATGCGGCCGATATCGACCGTCAGCAGCACGTCGGCCGGGCTGTTGGCGCCCTCAGCCTTCATGCGCTGCTCGAGCCCCGAACTGGCCGAGACGACGTTGACCTTGATGCCGGTGTCCTTGGTAAAGGCATCGAACAGCGGCTGGACCAGCTTGGTTTCGCGATAGGTATAGACGTTGACTTCGCCGTTATCGGCGGAAGCCGTGGTGATGGCCGACGAAGCCAGACCAAGCAACGCCGCTGATGCGGCGAAGACGCGAAATTTAATCATGAGGGCTGCTCCGGCAGGCACGAGGATGATGCCGGTTTCACTAGCCCAGCGGATAGCGCGCACGAAGCGCCGCGATGTCGCGACTGCATTCTTTTAGAGCGATTCCAGATTTTAGTTTAGAAGCATTCCAAAATATCTGTTCGACCTTGGCACGCTCCGTGCCTAATCTCGGCCTTAGCGGAGGTAAGCCGATGCGCGACATTCTCGAATATTGCATTGGCGGTACGAGGCGGAGCGTCGCCGCCGGCACCGAAGTTCTTCATGAGGGCGCCCGCACCGGGCATCTATATGTGCTGATCGAGGGACGGCTCGAGGTCATCAAGGGCGACACCATCGTTGCCACCATTGTCGAGCCAGGCGCGGTGCTCGGCGAAATGTCGGTGCTGCTCGACACGCCGCATACCGCCACCGTGCGTGCGGCGCAGGATTCGGCGATCTACGAGATCGACGATGCCGCGTCCTTCCTGCGGCAGCAGCCGGCTGTGTCGCTGATGATCGCGAGGATGCTGGCGCAGCGGCTCAACGTCGCCAACACCTACCTCGCCGATCTCAAGCGGCAATATGCCGGCCACGGCAACCACCTCGCGATGGTCGGAGACCTCCTGCAGAGCATGATCAACCTTCCGCCGACACAGGTTTCACCAGGCTCGGATCGGCAATCTGATCCAAGGATATGAGCCAGGGCGGCGCGGTTTGAATCGTTGCCGCCGGCCGCTGCAACGGCGCCTTGAGGTCGATCGATTGCGCGTGGTCCGCCGAAAGCCAGAACGCGGTCGCCTCGTCGAGATCGAGCACGATGTAGGTGGGCGGCCGGCCAGGCTGCAATCCGGTATTGAATACCCAGGTATCGCCGAGCCGGTCGAACCATGAGCCCTCGGAAATGAAGGGCGACTGGTGGACATGGCCCGAGATCACCATCGAGGGCTGGTGGCGCGCGATCCACTGCACGAGATCGACATCGCCGAAATACCGCTTGCCGCCCCAGCTGGTTGGCGAATTCCCCGGCGGCGCGTGATGCACCCAGATCCAGTGCGCCAGCCGCTCCACCGAGGCCTCCTGCAACTGCGTTTCGAGGCGCTGCTTGACCAAGGGACCGTCCCACCACGGACAGACCGTGAAGAGCGTGTCGCCGATGGTCAGGCTGTCGCCGTCGCAGGCGATGCCGAGTTCGCGGACCTCGCCGATCCAGCGCGAGATTTTTTCGCCCTCGGCGCTATGGTCGTCGAGGTCATGATTGCCCGAGCAAAGGATCACGCGGGTGATGCGTGAAAGCAGCGAGAGGTACTTCTTCACGACGACGATCTGGGCGCGGAAATCGACCATCGAGCTGATATCGAGCGCGTCGCCGGCAAAGATCACGAGATCGAACCGGGGTGCAGCGCTGAGCAGCCAGTCGAACTGCGGCAATGAATAATGCAGGTCCGCGACGACGAGACAGCGCATAGTGGCCAATCCAGTTGCCTGACAAATAGGCGATCCGGGTCCGGATGCGTTCAGGCAGCTGGATTCGAGCAAAAATTGTGCCGTGCCGCAGCGATCCGGGAGCGGCAGATACCCGCAGTTCGCCTTCTCAGCGCGTGAGGTCGAAATTCACCGCGGCGGTGTTGCCGCCGCTGACGACGACGGCCACGCGTTCGCCGTTGGCCGGCCGATAGGCGCCGGACAGGATCGCCGAAAAGGCGGCGGCGCCGCCCGGCTCCGCCACGATGCGCAAGGCCCGCCACAGCGTCTTCTGCGATTCGGCGATCGCCTCGTCGGTCACCAGCACGGTGCGCGGCGCGTATTTCTGCACGATCGGGAATACACGCTCGCCGACGCGGCGCGGCGCCAGCGAATCGGCCGCCAGCCCGCCGGCCTCCGCATCGACGGGATGTCCGGCCTCCAAAGCCCTGGTCAGCGTCGGCGAGGCAAACGGCTCGACGCCGATCACCTTGATGCGGCCGGCGTACCAGGCCGCTATCCCCGCAACCAGCCCGCCGCCGCCAACCGCAACGAGCACCGTGTCGATGTTGGGAAGTTGTTGGTCGAGCTCCAGGCCGATCGTTCCCTGACCCATGATGGTTTCGTTCTGGTCGAATGCGTGAACCGGCAGCGCGCCGGTTTGCTGCGCCCATGCTTCGCTTCCGGCGAGCGCATCCGCATAGCCATCGCCCTCGATGGTGAGATCGGCGCCGTATTCGCGGATGCGCGTGATCTTGGCCGGAGAAGACACGCTGGGCACGAAAATCTTGGCCGGTATGCCGAGCCGCATCGCCGCATAGGCGACGGCAGCGCCATGATTGCCACCCGACGCCGCGACGACGCCGGCTTTGGGTATCTCGCGGGTCAACAGATTGGTGAAGGCGCCGCGGGCCTTGAATGCTCCCGAGTGTTGCAGCAATTCGAGCTTGAGGCCGATTGCGCCGGCCGACAGCCCGAACTCGCTGCCATCGGTCTCGATCACGGGCGTGCGCCTGATATAGGGCCGGATGATCTTCTCGCACGCTGCGATAGCTTGCGGCGTTACGGCATCATCAGGTTCACCCATGGGAATCTCCGCGGCTTGTCGACGTTGACAGGAATTAGTCATTTAGCTAATTAGCAATATGACTTCTTTCGAGGATGACGTCGAGTCTGCTTTTCGTGCGCTCGCGAGCGACCGTCGGCTTTTGATTTTGGAGTGGCTGAAGCGCCCGAAGGCGCATTTCCGCGCCCAGGTCGACGGCGACCTGGTCAAGGACGGGGTCTGCGGCGTGCTGATTGCCGAGAAGCTTGGGGTCAGCCAGCCCACGGTGAGCGAACATCTGAAAGTATTGTCGAAAGCGGGGTTGGTGAGCGCCAAGCGCGTCAAGCAATGGACGTTCTACAAGCGCGACGAAGTACGCATCGCAAAACTGAAGACGGCCATGCTGGCAAAGATCTGACGATTACGATCACACCTTCGCGGCCGCGTGCGAGAACACCACCTCGATCAGCGTGCCCGAGCGCGCGCCGGTCTTGATCTGGAATCGGGCGCGGTTGGCTTCGACCAGCGCCTTGGTCAGCGACAGGCTGACGCCGGTGCCCTCGGAGGCCTGATCGGACGGCGCCGGGGTGCGGAACGGCTCCAGGGCGGCGGCGACTTCATTGTCGTTGAGGCCGTGGCCGGTATCGCGGACCCGCAGCATCACCTCGCCGAAATCGGACAACGCCGTGGAAACGATGACCTGGCCGCCGGCATTGGCGAGATGAATCGAATTGCCGATCAGGTTGAGCGTGATCTGGCGCAGCGCGCGCGCGTCGGCGACCACCGGCGGCAGCGTGTGTGCCAGCGAGGTGCGGATGATGATGCGTTCGCGGTTGGCCTGCGGCTGCAACACGGCGACGCAACTCTCGACCAGTTCGTTGAGATTCTGGTTGGTGAACGACAAATCGAGCTTGCCGGTCTCGATCCTCGACAGATCGAGCAGATCGTTGATGATCGAGATCACCCGTTCGCCGGAAGCGCGGATGTCCTTCATGTATTCGCCATAGCGCTCATTGCCGAGCGCGCCGAAGCGTTCGCCGATCATCACCTCGGAGAAACCGATGATGGCGTTGAGCGGCGTGCGCACCTCATGGCTGATGCGGGCCAGCACGTCGGCCTTGGCGCTGGCGGCGCGCTCGGCCAGCCGGCGCGCTTCGCGCAGCTCGTTCTCGCTCTGCTTGGCTTGCGACAGGTCGCGGAACACCGCGAAGAAGTTCGGACCGTCGGCCTTTGTCCGTCCCATGGTCATCGACAGCGGAATGAAGCCGCCCTTGCTCTCGCGCCCGAGCGTCTCGCGGCCGTGCTCGAGCAGGCTGGCGACGCCTTCGGATTTGATGCTGGCGAGATAGTCGAACACCTCGTGCTGGCTTTCCGGCGCAAACAGATCCGCCAGATTGCGTCGCGCCAGGTCCTCGCCGTCATAGCCGAACAGCGCTTCGGCGCTGCGATTGACGGAGCTGATGTTGCCCTCGGCGTCGAACATCACGATGCCTTCGGCCGTGGTGTCGAGGATGGCGCCGAGTTCTTCGGCATCGGCGTGGCCCGCCGGCAACGGTTCGGGGACCAGTGGTTCGGCAACTGGCGGTTCGGCAACCGGGACAGCTTCCGCGATCGCAGCGGCGACGGCGGCGCCTTCGTTGCGCGCGCCCGAGAAGATCAAAGCGAGCGCGGAATCGCCGTCCCATGAAATCGTGTAGAGGCGCGCGTCGGTCGCCGCCGGTGGCGTCGATGCGGGCCCTTCCGGGTCTTCTTGCGCATGTTGCGGCTGGCTCGCGGAGATCATCACCGGCGTGCCGGTGTCCGACGTCGAGGGCGCGCTGGAGACGCCGGGCTCGACATAGAGCGCGTCGAGGCCGCCGGCATCTTCCAGCGCATGCAGGCTCGGATAGCCCATCTGCGTGAGGAAAGCGGGATTGGCGTAGAGCAGCCGATCGAGCCGGTAGATCAGAATGCCGACCGGCAGCAAGTCGAGCAGTGCCTTGTCGCGCCTGCTTTCGCCGCGCGCCGGCGGCTCGGAAGGGGCCAGCCATTCCGGCTGCACCGGAGCATCGCTCGCGGCTTCCTGTGAAACTGCCGCATACGCGTCCGTCGGTGCGGCGTTCTCGACCACGGTTTCATCGAGGCCGGTGACGGCCTCATTGCCGTTCTCGTTCTCGAGCCGCGCCGACAATTGCCGCGCGAGTTCGTTGAAGGCGCTGTTTTCGACCGGCGTCAGCGATGGCGGCTTGGCGTCGCCGGGGGGGCGGAACGGCAGAACGTTCTTCGGCGTTTCCGCCTGCGTTTCTGCCAGAGTATCCTTTGGGGTATCCACGGCGGCATCCAGATCGGTTGGGTGTGAAGTCTCGGAAGCAATTGGCTCGGGCAATTCCGTAACGGGAGGCGACGCGACGCTGGTCTCGATGACAAATTCCGCGGGTCGGTCATCTGCCGCGGTCGGCTGCGCGGTCACGTGCTCGCTGAAGCTTTCGCTGAAATTTTCTTGCGGCAACGCTTCTTGAGGCGCGTCCTCCACGGACGGGCCCTGCGCGGGCAACTCCTGCGCAGTCAAGTCTTGGCCGACCGAATCCGACGCTGGGCCCGCCTGGACGATATCAGCCGAGCGCGGTTCCGGCGCGATCGGCGCGGGTGCTCCACCGAAGAATTCGTAGCGGCGCAAGGCGGCCAGCCGTGCCAGGCCGTCGAGATCGCGGCAAACGCCGAAGCCGCGAAAGCCGGCAAAATGCCGTGCGCGATCGAAGATCGGCAGGCCCGACAATTCGACCGGCAGCCGCGCGCCGCCGTCAACCGGCCAGTTCAGCGTGATGCCGCTCCAGGTCTGGCGCGTGGCAAACGCCTTCGTCACACGGCCTTCGGGATCGAGCCCGAAGGCTTCCGCGATCTCGCTCCACAACCGGCCGAAGCCGGCGGTGGTGTGCGGGCCGATCAGCCGGGTGAATTCATCGGCGCCGAGCGTGAAGCGGCCTTCCTGATCCATCTGCCACATGAAGCGCAACGGAAGCCGCCGCGCATGCGGCGACCGCTCTTCGAACCACGACGGCGCCTTGACGGGTTCGGCGGCGATCGGCGCTATCAGGTTTTCGGCTGATGATTCAGGCGCGGCGTCGGCGAATGCGGGCGTGGCTTCGTCGGCGACCGCTGCGACGTCAGGCGATGGTTCAGGCGGCAACGCGGCGGATGGTTCGCTGCTGGACGGCGCCGCCGCGGCGACCGGCTCGGTTTCGGGTTCTTCCGGCGCCTCTGCGAGGGCGTCGAACAGCGCCAAGGCGGCCGGCGCTTCGCCCGGAGCGGGCTGCTGCGGTTCGGGTGCGGGATCGTTCGCGACAATTCCCGCCACCGGCGGTTCGAGTGGTTGAGGCACTTCTTCTTGCGGCTGCTCTTCTTGTGGCTGCGCGGCCGCGACGGGCTCTGGTGCTGCGGCGTGCACGGCGTCCGGCACGATCAGCGCGACAAGGCCGATGTCGGCGCCAGCGCCAACCCGTTGCAGCACCATGCGGCCGATGTCGATCGCGGTTGCGACGGCGCCCTGCTTCAGCGCGTCCTGGCGCGCATCGTCGAGGCCGGCCTCGACCAGATTGTGAACGCCGAGCAGGGGACGCGCCGCATCGCTGGTGCCGATCAGGATGCCGTCACGGGTAAACGCCGCGACTGGCATCGCGAGACCCTCGACCAGCCGCTGCAGCCGTTCCGTCAGCGGCATGGCGCGGCCAGAGATGTTGCCGGCGGCAACCAAAATACCGTGGCTGCCATCGGGCAGATCGAGACGCGAACAGCCGCAGGTCGCGAGCATGCCGGGCGTCGCGCCAAAACCTTGCAGCCGCTCCAGCCGGACCGCGCCGCCCGCAAGCAGGCGGCCGGCGAGCCGCGCGATCTGCCGCCGATGCGGATCGGCCGGTCCGAATATTTTCCCCGCCAGCGCCGTGCTGTTGGCCGTGCCGAACAAGCGCGCGCCGACCGGATTGGCCCACAGAACCCGCGTGCCGTCGCTCGACCACAGCCACGCGGCCAGGGCGCTCGTCGCGTGCGCCGCCAGCCGCGGATCGCCGAGTGCTAGCATCTGGAGTTCGGCATTATTCATCAGCGCGACATGACCGTGGATATGAGCCTTCTGCTCGAAGATGGTTTTTGCGAATCGGCGGCCGAACGCTGACTGCCCTGCAGGATCGCAAGTGGATCGCCAGTATCGCAAGCGCGGCGCGGCAGGTCCACGGCCGGCGGACCCAAGCGGTATTCTAAGCCGCGATAACCTTAATCCGGCTGAACCGAATCGGCCTCTGCGGCGTTGAGCTTGTTACAAAAGACTACCGGAGGTTCACGATGTGAACCCGAGGCCACAGCCCAAGGTGCACGATGCGGAACCGCGGACCCGGCATCCTGGACGCCTGCCAAGCAGCCCCTAACGCCACAGGAGTGGGACCATGAGCGACGATGGCCGTTTCGAGATTCCAAAGGAAATGCGATCGATGGCAGAAGCGAGCTTCGAGCAGGCCCGCCAGACCTTCGAGAAATTCCTGTCCTCCGCGCACCAGGCCGCGGGCTCGTTCGAGGATCGCGGCGACGCCGCGCGCACCAACGCCAAGGAAATCGGCAGCAAGGCGGTCGCCTTCGCTGAAAAGAACGTGCAGACCTCGCTCGACTACGCGCAAGCGCTGCTGAAGGCCAAGGATCTGACCGAGGTGATGCGGCTGCACAGCGAGTATGTGCAGGGCCAGATGCGTGCGCTGGCGGAGCAAGCCAGCGAGATGGGTCAGATCGTCAGCCGCGCCGCGATGGACGCGGCGAAGCCCAAGAGCTGAGGAGAGGCCTGAGGGGCATTTGCTTCAAGAGCCTCACCTCTTCTACTTTAGGGTCTATAGAGGACTTAAATACACCCAGTACGGGCAATGTATGTCGCAGTGCACATTGTTTTGCTTTGCGTTGCACAAAATTGACATGATAAGGGTGTTTATTGGGCAAGCCCGACGATGGGCACTCCCCAAGACCGGAGTTCGATCCGGAAATATGTACCGGTATTCCGAGAAGATCGTGCTCAGACAAGCAAAGACCGTGTGATCCAGTACGGCGCTACCGGCGTTCACCGGTGGCGGTCGCAAGGGGTCACCACGATTCACCCCGTTGCGAAGGAAGCATGCGAATGACCAGTTCGACCGATCCGTTCTCCGCCTCCATCATTCCGTTCGAAGTCCCCGAGCAGGTGCGTGCGTTCGCCGAAAAGGGCGTTTCGCAGGCGCGCGACAACTACGCCAAGTTTAAGGATGTGGCCGAGAGCCATAACGGCACGATGGAAGCCGTGTTCACCTCGGCCAACAAGGGCGCCAGCGCCTACTCGGCCAAGCTGTTCGAGTTCTTCAAGGCCAACACCACGTCCTCACTCGACTTCGCTCAGGACCTGCTTAGCGTGAAGACGCCGGCAGCCGCCATGGAGCTGTGGACCTCGCACGCCAAGAAGCAGTTCGAGACGTATTCGGCCCAGGCCAAGGAACTCGCCGAACTCGGCCAGAAGGTTGCGACCGAAACCGTCGAACCGATCAAGGCGTCGGCCGCGAAGTACCAGCAGCCGGCCGCCTGAGCCCGCATTAAGGTTCGAAAAGGCCCGGGCAGGTCAGCCCGGGCTTTTTTTGTTGCCCCTGGGCCGGTCCTTCGCCATCGAGGCCCCGTAGTAGCAAATGAACTTTGTCCGCCCCCGAAACGACTGATAATCGGGTGGCTGGTGGCCTTGCCAAAGCGTGGCGTTGCACCTAGTTTCCCGCCCATTCGCCACCCCCTTTTTGTGGGGGCTCGCGCAGGATGCAGTTGTAGCTCAGTCTGGTTAGAGCGCCTGTCTGTGGAACAGGAGGTCGGTGGTTCGAGCCCACCCAACTGTACCAACCCCATCGCGGATATTCCCAAAGACCGCCCGCTTCGTTGCGCTGGCCGCAGCGCGTGTCCGGCCAATGATGCCTGACCGGATCAGACCGGCACGCCCTTCATCTGATGGCCGATCCAGCCGTACAGCCGCGATGCGGTCGCGGCGGCCAACACCGTCGCCAGCAGCTCGAGCGGGCTGTCGAACGCTATTCTGGCTGCGCTCCACCAACTGGGCAGATCGTCGAGGTCGCCGATCAGGCCGACCGCCAGGAGCCCGGCCAATACCGGCAGCAGCACAATAAAAAAGCTTTTCAGGATCAGCCAGCTTCGACCCTTGGTATCCGCCATCACATGGCGCAGCGAGGCACCGGGCGCGTCAACCGCGATCGCCGGAAAAAGAATAGCCAGCCGCACCAGGACGACGACGACGATCGCGGTTGCAATCCGGCCGGTGAAATCAGCGCTGGTCGCCGCACTTGTGCTGTGGCGTGTTGTCCACCCCTGCTTGCCAATCCCGGGCGGTTCACCCACAATTCGTGGAATCATTGCCTCGGGGGGATTCATGGCGACTTTTGGGATCAGCAATTGCGGGTTTGGTTTGGTGCTGGCGACGGCGCTCGCATTTTCATCGCCGCCGGCTTTGGGGCAGAGCTACACCCCTGAACAGGAACAGGCCTGCACCAGCGACGCTTTCCGGCTTTGCAGTTCCGATATCCCCAATGTCGAGCGCGTCACGGCCTGCATGGTCGCCAAGAAGTCTCAGCTTTCGCCGCCCTGTCGGGCGCAATTCAGATCCGGTCCCGAACCGAGCCGGGCCGCTTCAGCGCCCGCCGGCAGGCCAATGGCGATCAAGCCGGCGGCCCCGCGCAAATCCGCGGCCAAGGCGCGTAAGCCCAAGAAACCGGCAAAACCAGCCCGGACCTGAGCGCGGCATGCCATTTCAAGCCCCCTTCGCGCGACAGACTGACACCTTGTGCCTCCAGCTGCGAGTCAACATCTCTTCAGCACGAGGAGAGATCAATTGAGCAAAGAATCGCAAATGGAGCTCGACCGGCATTTTGCCTGGTTCGAAGCCAAGCTGCCTGCCGGCCCGGCCAGATTCGTCGGCTGGCTGCGCAAGCCATCGTCGCGCTACGTCAGGATTCCGATCGCCATTCTGCTGATCTTCGGCGGCATTTTCAGCATCTTGCCGGTGCTCGGACTCTGGATGCTGCCGCTCGGACTCCTTTTGTTCGCGCAGGACGTCCCGTTTCTGCAGACGCCGATGGCGAAGCTGCTCGGATGGATCGAGCGCAAATGGATCGAACGACAGCGCACAAAAAGCATGCGCTGAATCGATCAAGCCACTCTGGCGATTCCGTTTTTGCGATTTCGTCACCGATTGCGCCGTCGCACGCAGTGTGACTCAAAAAGCAACTTTATTGGCTAATCAGTGGCTTCTTCGCAATAAGCAGCAAATTTTTCTTTCACGAATCAGTGCGCTGATTCATTTTCGGCTTCTGGGGTCAATCTGGAGGCCAAGGTATGAACGTCATAGTTTTTGCTTCGCGTAAGGGGGGCTCGGGAAAAAGTACCCTGGCTGCTCACATTGCTGCGCACGTCCATAAGTCGACGAAACCCTGTTTGATGGTTGATGCTGATCCGCAGGGATCGCTTACTCTCTGGCACAAATTGCGTGGAACGAACGAGCCGCCGATCAAGGCCGCGGTAAATTCGGTCAGCGGAATTATTGCCGCCGCCAAGCGCGACGGTATCGAATGGGTGTTTATCGACACGCCGCCGAATTTGTCGGCCGTCGTCGACGACGCCATCAAGAACGCCACGATGGTGATCATTCCGGCGCGGCCCGGCGTGTTTGACGTCAATGCCGTGCAGGAAACCATTCAGACCTGCCGTGCAGCGCGCAAGCCCTACGCGGTCGTCATCAACGGTGCCCCCGCGAGCCGGGACGGCGTTGAAAGCCGGATCGTCACCATTGCGCGTGAAGCATTGATCAAGTTCCGTGCGCCGGTGTGGAGCGGTCAGATCACCAACCGTGCCGATCTGTTGCTGGCGCTCGGCAACGGCGAAGGCGCCCGCGAATATTATGCGGAAGGCCGGGCCGCTGCGGAAATCAGCCGGCTGTGGGCTGCGATCGAACGTTCGATCAAGGCCATCCGCGGCAACGCGTCGGCTTCCGGCGCCATGCACAAGCAAGCAGCGTAACAACGCCGCTTACGGACTCAAAAAGACGCGCGGGACTCCGCGCGTTTTTCTTTGTCTGCGTCATTGCGAGCCAACGGGCGCGCATTCGCGCGACCCGTTGGCTCGCAATGACGGCGGAAGCAGTCCGCTCACGCCACCATCAGCATATAAAATACGACGACCGGCGACATGGTCAGGATCACCGACCAGATGCCGACCGCCCAAAGAACGTCCTCGGTCGTAAAACCCTGTTGATCAGGGAGAGTATTGTTTTCGATTTCCACGACGCGCCCCCGCGTTTTTCCGTTGTGACGAGCTTGATACGCGACCGCTTTTAAAATCCCGGTCGCAATTTCGCTCGCATTTGACCGCAGGTGCTACCGCCGATTAACCACGGCAGCTCCTGCGTTTTCGTTCAAGCCATCAGCAGACGCCAGGTCGCGACCGGCGCGAAGCCGATCAGCGTCGCCCACAAGGCAAAGGACGAAACCAGCAGAACGTCCTGCACTCGCTGGACGCGTTCGCTGGTCGGAAATTTCCAATTGTCAGTGGTGTGGTCGATCATTTGATGTCCCCCGTTTTCTCAATGAGGACATCAATACGCCCGAGATTTTAAAGTTGACGGCAAGGCTTTGGACGATTTTGAAGCGCCACCCTCACCAGCCGTTAACCAGCGTTCCGGAAGGCCGCGGCGTTTGCAAAGGTCACGCGGCGATCGGCTGAGGCGACCGCGGGCGAATGCGGTTAACATTGCGCCAACGCGGTCAGGCAATTTTGCTGGCCGGCGTCCACGCCATTGGAAGATATTCCGGTCACCTTATCCGCCTCCGCATCATCCGAGCCGGTGTGGAGCGACAGAAAAGCCGTCGCCGCGGTCTTCCGCGTGCGGCGGCTTTTTTGTGCGCAACGCTCCCTATAAGCGGGAGGGACCCGGCTGCGACGCCTTGCTACGCCCGCCGCAACAGGGCCGGCGCGCGCCGTTCCCGCTCCGCATCGAGCCGCGCCGCGAGCTCCGCGCTGACTTCCACCATCGGCAGCCGGACCTCGGCACTGTCGATCAGCCCGCTCTGCGCCAGCCAGTATTTTGCAGGCGCCGGGCTGGGTTCGGCGAACAACAGCCGCGTCAGTTCGGAAATATTGTTCCAGCACGCCTGTGCGCCCTGGTGGTCGCCCTGCTGCATCAGCGTCCGCACCGAGGCGAACGCTTCGGTCTCCAGATGCGCCGACAACAGGATAGCGCCGTCGGCGCCGTCGACCAGTGCCTCGTGATACTGCGCGTCCTCGCCGGTCAGCACGCGAAAACCTTTCGGCCGCAGGGCCAGGAACTCGATCGACTGGGCGCGGTCGGCAGAGCAATCCTTGATGCCGACGATGTTGCGATGTGCGGCGAGCTGCAGCAGGGTCTCGTTGAAGAGATTGACCGCGGTCCGGTAGGGGATGTTGTAGAGCACGATCGGCCATGAAGCGTGATCGGCGAGCACCGTGAAATGCCGCAGCAGACCGCGCTGCGACGGCCGCGTGTAATAGGGGCTGGCGATCAAATAGAAGTCGATCGGCCAGGCGGCGGTCTCGTCGAGCGTATCCAGCATCTTGTGCGTGCTGGCGCCGGACAGGCCGAGACAGATCGGGATATAGCGGCGGCTAGCCGAGATCTCGGCCCGGGTCACCGACACCAGCTGCTCGAGCTCGTGGAGGTCCAGCGTCATGCCCTCGCCCGAGGTGGCGGCGAGGATCAAGCCGTCGACCGGGCTATTGGCGTAGTGCCTGATCATGCGGCGCAGCGACGGCTCATCGACTTCGCCGTTGCGAAACGGCGTAACGAGGGGCAGCCACAGGCCCTGTAATCGGTCTTGTGGATCGGTAGACATGGTTCCATCTCCTTGAAGGCTTTTGCCGGAGACGGGACACATGAAAAAACCCCGTCCAGACGGCGGGGTTTCGGGATCGGCTTGGCGGTTGATCTATCGCGCGCGTCGATCTCGGGTCCCCGGGTGGGGACCTTTTTTCGACGACAGAGCGGCGCACGAATTCGTGATCATGTGACGATGATGATGGCGCAACGGCGCGCTGTCAATCCGCGCACGCTCGATGACGTTTGTTTTACGGAAGAAGAAAAGATCTGGAGACGACGAAGGATCAGCTGAAATCATCTGCAGACGAAACGATCCGGAGAAGAAAAAAAGCCGGGCCCAAAAGAGCCCGGCTTAAGGTATTGGCCACGTGAGGCCGACACAATCACCTTCCAAGAGGGATTACTGAGCGCCCGCGCCACTGGAGGAGGGGGACATATGCGCGACACGATCGCTCAGCGTGTAAGCACTATGATCCCCATCTGCGGCTTGCGTAAACCGGTTAAGCCGCATGTCTGACATGCGGAGACCGGGGGCTTTATAAGAGCCGCTAATCGGGAAGGCGGGAAACGTCAGCCGCTGCGAAAGCGTTTTCGTGCGAAGCCCGTGCCGCACGTGATGCGGGATCGATACCGGCTCGCGTCAAGAAAACGCGTCAAAACAAGAATCTAGAGCTTCGGTTCTGATTCAATCAGAACCGAAATTCCAGTCAGACCGAAATGCTAGGAGGGCCAGCGCTGCGCCTTGCTCACAACGAAATCGCGGAACACCTGCACCCGCGCCACCGTCTTCAACTCTTCGGGATAGACGAAGTAGGTGTCGATCTGGATCGAGTCGGTCTCGCCGAACAGCTGCACCAGACGGTTGTTCTCCTCGACGAGGTAGTCGGGCAGGGCGGCGATGCCGAGCCCCTGCTGACAGGCCCTGACAAGACCAAGGATGTTGTTGACCTTGAAATAAGCCTCGCGCGGACCCGAGCCGTTGCGGCCGGCGTCGATCAGCCAGCTGCGGTTCTGCAGGTGCGGCGGCACCTGGGAATCGCCGAGCATGATGATGCGATGCGAGTCGAGGTCATCGAGGGTGCGCGGTGTGCCGAAGCGCTTGATGTATTCCGGCGAGCAATAGGCATGGAAGCCGATCGAGAACAGCTTGCGCTGGATCAGGTCCGGCTGGGTCGGCTTGCGGGTCCGGATCGCGACGTCGGCCTCGCGCATCGACAGATCGAGATCCTCGTCGGTCACGATCAGCGAGATGCGGATATCCGGATAGAGGCTGGTGAACTCGTCGAGCCGCGGAATCAGCCAGTTGATGCCGAGCGCCGGCGGCGTGGTGATCTTGAGGTCGCCAGACGGCCGCTCGCGGCTGTCGGTGAGCTTGGCGCGCGCCGCCTGCAACTGCATGAACACGTCATGCGCGGTGCGGAACAAGAGGTCGCCCTGTTCGGTGAGGATCAGCCCGCGCGCATGGCGATGGAACAGCGATACCGCAAGCTCCTGCTCCAGCGCCGAGACTTGCCGCGATACCGCCGATTGTGAAAGCCCGAGTTGCTCGCCGGCATGGGTGAAGCTGCCCGCTTCCGCCGCCGCGTGAAACACCTTCAGCTTGTCCCAATCCATGTCCGTGAATCCGTCCCGTGTTCGACGCGTAATCATTCTGCTGCCGCCCGATCACTCGCACGCAAGGCGAGAAAGCGCTCGGCCTCGAGGGCCGCCATACAGCCAAGGCCCGCGGCCGTGACCGCCTGCCGCCAGGTTTCGTCCGCGACGTCGCCGGCGGCGAACAGGCCGGGCACCGACGTCGCCGTCGAGTTCGGCGCCACCTCGACATAGCCGGAGGGTTTCAGTTTGACCTGGCCGGCGACGAGTTCGGTTGCCGGCGCGTGGCCGATGGCGATGAAGACGCCGTCCGCGGGCACCTCCGTCAGCGCGCCGCTCTTGACGTTCTTCAGGCGCACATGGGTGACTTTGCCCGGATTTTCGGTGCCGCAGATTTCGTCGATCGCACTGTCCCAGATCACCTTGATCTTCGGGTTCTTGAACAGGCGATCCTGCAGGATGCGCTCGGCGCGGAAATGATCGCGGCGATGCACGATGGTGACTTGCGAGGCGAAGTTGGTGAGGAACAGCGCTTCCTCGACCGCGGTGTTGCCGCCGCCGACCACCATGACTTCCTTGCCCCGATAGAAGAAGCCGTCGCAGGTCGCGCAGGCCGAGACGCCAAAGCCCTTGAACTTCTCTTCCGACGGCATGCCGAGCCAGCGCGCCTGGGCGCCGGTGGCAAGGATCACGGTTTCGGCGAGATAGACCTCGCCGCTGTCGCAGGTCAGACGGAACGGCCGCTGCGTGGTGTCGAGTTTGGTGACGAGATCGGTGACGAGCTTGGTGCCGACATGGGCCGCCTGTTTTTCCATCTGCTCCATCAGCCACGGACCCTGGATGACATCCGCAAAGCCCGGATAGTTTTCCACGTCGGTGGTGATGGTGAGCTGGCCGCCGGGCTGGATGCCCTGGATCAGCACCGGCTCAAGCATCGCCCGCGCGGCGTAGATCGCTGCGGTGTACCCGGCAGGGCCGGAACCGATAATGACGACCTTGGCATGGATAGGCGCGGGCATCGGCAGATTCCCTCTCTTTGGAGGATTTTGATGAGGACTTGTGCGAGGAAGCGCCGGGAAATGCGTCGCGCGGCGCTAAAAGTGTCAAATCCAAGTCTATGATATCTGGGTAGCCATGCAAGATTTGCAATTCAAATAAGCGAATTTTCCCCGGAACTGCGGTATTTTCTCCGGATTCACGCAAAATGGCGCAGTGCACGCGCAATAAAATTGCGCAATCGATGCCAGCTGCGCTAAGAGTGTTGCCTGCAAACACCTTCCCAAGCCAAACCAGCCCCAAAGAACCTAGGGAACCCAAAGGAACCGGACCGCGTGTCGAAGAATCTCGACGAGATCGACCTTAGAATTCTTTCCGAAATCCAGGCCGATGGCCGAATCACCAACGTCGAACTGGCCAAACGGGTCGGCATCTCGCCGCCGCCTTGCCTGCGCCGGGTCAGGACGCTGGAGGAAGAAGGCTACATCCAGGGCTACCGCGGCATGCTGGATCCGCGCCGGCTCGGCTTCGACGTCACCGTGTTTGCCTCCGTGCACCTGTCGAGCCAGGCCGAAGCCGACTTGCGCGCCTTCGAGGAATTTGTCCGCGCCGAGCCGCTGGTGCGCGAATGCTGGATGCTGTCGGGGGAGGTGGATTTCATCCTGAAATGCGTGGCGCCCGACATGGCGACGTTCCAGGATTTCGTCACCCATCTGACGTCGGCGCCCCATGTGCGCAATGTCAGGACGTCGCTGGTGCTGCACAATTCCAAATACGAGGCGGCGGTGCCGCTCGATTTGAAGGTGACGGGATAACGCTGCGCGCTATCCCGTCATTCCGGAGCGAGGCGGAGCATCGAACCTCAGATGCGCAATTGCGCACCTGCGGTCTGGTCCTGCGGACCATCCCGGAATGACGGTATTAGCAAAAGTGCCGTTTGCTCCTCAGCTCTTCTTCCGCATGGCGTCGACGCTGATCGGTCCACCGCCGGCGGTCGACAGATAGAGGCAGGCGAAACAGAACAGGATCGCGAGCGTGCCGCCGTTGATAAGCGGATAAAAGCCCTTCGGCGCGTGACCCATGAAATAAGCAAAGGCCATCTCGCCGGCAAGAATGAAGGCGACGGGCCGTGTGAACAGTCCGAGCAGCAAGAGAGCGCCCAGAATCAACTCAATCGCACCGGCGGCTCCGGATAGCGACATCAACTCCACCTTGTTGAGAAAGGCGTAAGGATTACCCTGCGGAATTGTCGGAAACTTCAGAATCTTCGCGACGCCGAATTGAAACAGCAGCAGGCCGGTGATGAAGCGAAACAGGCTCAGTGCTGGCGGCTGGAATTTCGAAAGCAGCTTATCGATTGCGTCCATGTTGTCCCCCAAGTTGGATCGAGTTCCACTTGGTATCGCGTCGCGGCCTTAAGGAAAAGCGCGCGGCGGCCGGATTCCGATGACGTTTTGGCGAGCAGCACGGGATTCTACGGGAGTGCTGACTGTTTGCCACACCGCTGTGCCGGTTACCTCGAGGTGACTTTGCGGCACTGTGCCACCAGCGCAGAAACGCCGAGCACTGGAATCACTGCGTGCCGAGGCAGCGGATGGCTTTGGGCTGACAGGCAATGCCGATGTTGGAGCAGGTCGCGGGCTCATTCTTGGCGCCACGCGTGCAGTTGACGCAGTCGTCGGTCCAGCGGCTGCAGTTCGGCGGACCGGATTGCATCGAAAAATTGCCGGCGTCTTTGGGCGCTTTGCGCGGCGGAATCGCGAGCTCAGTCGCAGCCGAGATGTTGCATCCGGTGATCACGATCGTCAGTGCGAAAGCAAGGCACGCAACGAGATCGTGATCTGGCCGCATGCCGTCTTCCTCAAGGCGATGAACGCATCTCCCGGCCCCGGACCGGCGGGCAGTGCCCGCCGGGGCAAACCTGGCTCCAGCCTAGCGCCACTCGACCTTGGTGATCTCGTAGGCCTTGGCGCCGCCGGGCGCCATGACCTCGACGGTCGTGCCCTTCTTCTTGCCGATCAACGCGCGGGCCAGCGGCGAGGTGATGGAGATGCGGCCCTTCTTGGCATCGGCCTCCGGCTCGCCGACGATCTGCCACACCGCTTTCTTTTCGGTATCCTCGTCGACCAGCGTGACGGTGGCGCCGAACATGATGGTGTCGCCGGAGAGCTTCGAAATATCGATGATGTCGGCGCGCGCGAGCTTGTCTTCGATCTCGGCGATGCGGCCTTCATTATGCGACTGCTCTTCCTTGGCGGCGTGATATTCCGCGTTCTCCGAAAGGTCGCCATGCGAGCGCGCCTCGGCGATGTGCTCGATGATGCGCGGCCGGTCCACCGACTGGCGCTGCTTCAACTCGACCTCAAGCGCGGCATAGCCGCCGGCGGTCATCGGAACCTTTTCCATCATCTCTTCCGTCCTTCGCCCGTGCGAGCCGCTCCTTGAGAAGTTGCGCGCACGAAGCAGTCTTTCGATTTCGATTCGGAGCCATTCGGGCTCGAAACGCGAGCCCGCCAGCCTATTAATTTTCGGCCCCGTCAGGGGCCGATACAACTTCCAAACGAGCGGTGGGTTCCAGCCATATGGCTTTGTTGCCAATCGTTTAGCGGGCAATTTGGCCCGGCGAACGATCAGTTTTCGGAAAAGTAACTCTGCAGCGTGCGGACCTCAAGGTCTCCGCCCAGATAGGCGCGGATGCCCTGTGCGGCCGCCACAGCACCCGAAAGAGTGGTGTAATATGGCACTTTATGCAAGAGGGCAGCCCGTCGCAACGAACGGCTGTCGGCCAGCGCCTGCGGCCCCTCGGTGGTGTTGAAGACGAGCTGGATGTCGCCATTGGTGATGGCGTCGACGATATGCGGCCGGCCCTCCAGCACCTTGTTCACTTTTTCGGTCGGCACGCCCGAATCGGTGAGGAAGCGCTGGGTGCCCGATGTGGCCATCACCCTGAAGCCGAGTGAGTGCAGCAGCCGCACGGCGTCCGCGATGCGGGTCTTGTCGCTCTCGCGCACCGAAACGAACACGGTGCCCTTGCGTGGCACGCGGGTGCCGCCGCCGAGCTGGCTCTTGGCGAAGGCGACCTCGAACGAACGGTCGATGCCCATCACTTCGCCGGTCGAGCGCATCTCCGGACCGAGCACGGTATCGACACCGGGGAAGCGCGCGAACGGGAATACCGATTCCTTGACGCCGACATGGCCGAGCTTGCGCTTCTTCAGATTGAAGTCCGCGAGCTTCTCGCCGGCCATGATCCTTGCCGCGATCTTCGCCACCGGCGTGCCGACCACCTTGGCGACGAACGGCACGGTGCGCGACGCCCGCGGGTTGACCTCGAGCACGTAGATGTCGCCGTCCTTGATGGCGTATTGCACGTTCATCAGGCCGACCACGTCGAGGCCGAGCGCGAGTTCGCGGGTCTGCCGTTCGAGCTCAGTGATCATCGCACCATCCAGCGAATGCGGCGGCAGCGAACAGGCGGAATCGCCGGAGTGAATGCCGGCTTCCTCGATATGCTCCATGATTCCGACGACGAACGTGTCCTTGCCATCGCACAGGCAGTCGACGTCGATCTCGGTGGCGTCGGAAAGATAACGGTCGAACAGCAGCGGGTTCTTGCCGAGCACGGTGTTGATCTGCCCGGTCTTGTCGTTGGGATAGCGCGCCTTGACGTCGGCCGGCACCAGCTCGGGCAGCGTGCCGAGCAGATAATTGTTGAGCTGCTCTTCCTCGCGGATGATCTGCATCGCGCGGCCGCCCAGCACATAGGACGGACGCACCACCAGCGGCAGGCCGAGATCGGCCGCCACCAGCCGCGCCTGCTCGACCGAATAGGCGATGCCGTTCTTGGGCTGCTTTAACCTTAGCTTGTCGAGCACGCGCTTGAAGCGGTCGCGGTCTTCGGCAAGGTCGATGGCGTCGGGCGAGGTGCCGAGGATTGGCACGTCGGCGGCTTCCAGCGCGCGCGCCAGTTTCAGCGGGGTCTGGCCGCCGAACTGCACGATCACGCCGTGCAGCGTGCCGTTGGTCCGTTCGGTGGCGATGATTTCCAGCACGTCCTCGGCGGTGAGCGGTTCGAAATAGAGCCGGTCCGCGGTGTCGTAGTCGGTCGACACGGTTTCCGGATTGCAGTTGACCATGATGGTCTCGTAGCCGGCGTCATGCAGCGCAAAGCAGGCGTGGCAGCAGCAATAGTCGAACTCGATGCCCTGGCCGATCCGGTTCGGCCCGCCGCCGAGGATGATGACCTTCTTCTTGTCGGACGGCGCGCTCTCGTCGGCAAGATTTCCGGCAAAAGGCGATTCATAGGTTGAATACATATAAGCAGTCGGCGAGGCGAACTCCGCCGCGCAGGTGTCGATGCGCTTGAACACCGGGCGAACCCCGAGCGCGTGGCGTTTGGCGGTCACGTCGGCCTCGGTGGCTTCTGCAAGCACGGCGAGCCGCGCGTCGGAAAAGCCCATCGCTTTCAGCGTCCGCATGCCGAACGCGTTGCCGGGCAGGCCGTTCGCCTTGATCTTGGCTTCCATGTCGACGATGCCGCGCATCTCGGCGAGGAACCAGGGATCGATCTTGCAGGAATTGAAGATCTCTTCATTGGACCAGCCGAGCCGCATCGCCTGGGCTACCTGCAGGATGCGGTTGGGCGTCGGCGTGCCCAACGCGGCGCGGACCGCGTTCTTGTCGTCGCCGCGGCCGAGGTCCTCGATCTCGATTTCATCGAGACCGGTGAGCCCGGTCTCGAGCCCGCGCAGCGCCTTCTGCAGGCTCTCCTGGAAGGTGCGGCCGATCGCCATCACTTCGCCGACCGACTTCATCGACGTGGTCAAGGTGTGGGAGGCGCCGGGGAATTTCTCGAACGCAAAGCGCGGTATCTTGACGACGACGTAGTCGATGGTCGGCTCGAACGAGGCCGGCGTGGCGCCGCCGGTGATGTCGTTGGCGATCTCATCGAGCGTATAGCCGACCGCGAGCTTGGCCGCGACCTTTGCAATCGGAAAGCCGGTGGCCTTCGACGCAAGGGCAGAAGAGCGCGACACGCGCGGGTTCATTTCGATCACGACCATGCGGCCGTCGGCCGGGTTGATGCCGAACTGCACGTTGGAGCCGCCGGTCTCAACCCCGATCTCGCGCAGCACCGCCAGCGAGGCGTCGCGCATGATCTGGTATTCCTTGTCGGTCAGCGTCAGGGCCGGCGCGATGGTGATGGAATCGCCGGTATGCACGCCCATCGGATCGAGGTTCTCGATCGAGCAGATGATGATGCAATTGTCCTTTTTATCGCGCACCACCTCCATCTCGTACTCTTTCCAGCCGAGCACGCTCTCCTCGATCAGCACCTCGTTGGTCGGAGAGGCGTCGAGCCCGCGCTCGATGATGTCGAGGAACTCTTCCTTGTTGTAGGCAATGCCGCCGCCGGTGCCGCCCATCGTGAAGGAGGGGCGGATAATCGCAGGCAAGCCGATCTCGGACAGCGCCATCAGCGCCTCGCCGAACGCGTGCTCCTGATAGCGCTTGCGTCGTTCGTTTTCGCCGAGCGTCCATTGCCGCTCGAGTTCTTCCAGCGCATCGCCCGACAGTTTCTCTCGCTCGGCGAGGTATTTGTCGCGGTAGGACTTCTTCAGCGCCGAGGCGTTGGCCAGCCGCGATTTTGGCGTCTCCAGACCGATCTTGGTCATGGCCTCGCGAAACAGCTGGCGGTCCTCGGCCTTGTCGATGGCGTCAGCGGTGGCGCCGATCATTTCGACGTCGAACTTGTCGAGTGTGCCCTGACGGCGGAGCGACAGCGCGCAATTCAGCGCGGTCTGGCCGCCCATGGTCGGCAGCAGTGCAAAGCCGCCGGGAATGACGTGGCGTTCTTTTTCGATGATCTTGCCGACGATTTCCGGCGTGATTGGCTCGATATAGGTGGCATCGGCCAGTTCCGGGTCGGTCATGATCGTCGCCGGATTGGAATTGACCAGGACCACCCGGTAGCCCTCTTCCTTTAGCGCCTTCACCGCCTGGGTGCCTGAATAGTCGAATTCGCAGGCCTGGCCGATCACGATGGGGCCGGCGCCGATGATCAGGATGGTGGAGATGTCGGTTCTTTTGGGCATCAGGTCTCGCGGACTGGAATTTGGGCACAAAAAAAGGGCGCGCATGCTGCGCGTCCCCTAAGCCAAGAGCGCGGGTTACCCTCGCGCGCGGGTGGTCTTTAGACCAGATTCCGCACCCGCGAAACCCCCAAAAGCGGGCCATCAACCGGCAAATTGGCTATTTTGGGCTGCGGCTTGGTGAGTTGGGAAAGGCTGGCCGAGGCCCGACTTCGCCCTTCGGGCTACGTCGCGGCAGCCTTCGCTACGACGGGGCTTGCCGAGCCGTAGCTTGCGCAGCAAGCGAAGGCTGGAGGCCCGGCCTGGACTTGAACCAGGATAAGAACGTTGCATCGTTCTCGCGTTGTCGCTTCCGCCACCGGGCCAAGGCGATCATTACCGATCACGGGCGGGTGAGCTACGTTTACCTTTTATTAACCCTAACTAGCGCACCGATGGGTGGTGGGCGATGAAGGTCATCCTCCAGGGGTTGTGGCCGATATTTGTCTGCGCGCGCGAAGCGGCGAAGCCGGCCCGCGTCAGCTTGGCGATCATCTCGCTTTCGCTGTAGCGTTGCAGGCCGACACGGGTGCGCAATTGCCGGTAGTCCGACAGCGCGGTTGAGGCGAGGCCGTAGAGCGCGTCCGTCAGGAAGCCGTGGGCCCTTGCGAATTTCAACAGCGCCAGCACGTCTCGCCCCATGCCGACCTCGGGCCGCAGGATATCGCCCAGCACCAGCCGCCCGCTCGGCTTCAACAGCCGGCGAACGACCGCGAATGCGGAATCCAGCTCTTGCTGCGTCATGTATTGCGCCACCGAGTTCATGACGACGAGATCGATCGACTGCGCGTCCATACTCCGGAGCTCATCCAGCGAACGGACGCGGATCTTGGTGTTCGGCGCAAAGCGCGCGATCAGCCGGCCGCGCACGCCGGGGGCGGGTTCGGCGAGATAGAGTTTTGCGCAGGCGTCCGCCACCTTGGCCGCCGACAGCGCCTCGCCGCAGGCATAGTCCAGCACCACGGCGTCAGGGGATGAGATGTAGCCGATGATGTCGCGCGCGATGATCTGGAAATGCAGGTCCCGATGCAGCTTGCTCGCATAGATCGTATGCGTGGAATCGTAATAGTCGATCCATTCGTCCATCGGGGCTGCGTCCGGCAAACAGGGGTTTCCGGCAAGGAACCGCCGGGAAAGTGATGCGTTAGGGTGTTCGGCGGCCAATGTCCAATGCCACCGCTGTCCGGTTTCCTAACAGGAAGGTTCAACGTGAGCAAAGCCAACAAATCCGAAAAAGTGTCCCCCGATCTCGATACGCCGACCGATCTGCCGCAGGCCGCGGTGGACAAGATTTCGGCGTCGCTCAACGTGCTGCTGGCCGACGCCTTCGCACTCTACATGAAGACCAAGAATTTCCACTGGCACGTCTCCGGCCGGCATTTTCGCGACTACCATCTGATGCTGGACGAGCAGGCGGAGGCGATCTTCGGTACCACCGACCAGCTCGCCGAGCGGGTGCGCAAGCTTGGCGGCGTCACGCTGCGTTCGATCGGGCAGATCGCAAAGCTGCAGACCATTCAGGACAACAACGAGGCTTACGTCCCGCCGCGCGAAATGCTGCGCGAATTGATGGAGGACAACAAGCACATGGCCGCCGCCATGCGCAAAGCCCACAAGCTTTGCGACGACCACGAAGATACCGGCACCGCGCAGTTGCTCGAATTGTTCGTCGACGAGACCGAGCGCCGCACCTGGTTCCTGTTCGAAGCCAGCCGTCAGGAAAGCGCCAACGCGGCGTGAGATTGCTTCTCCCCTTGTGGGAGAAGGTGGCGCGAAGCGCCGGATGAGGGGTTCTCTCCTCACGATAAATCTTACTGTGTGGATAGAACCCCTCATCCGTCGCGCTTCGCGCGCCACCTTCTCCCACAAGGGGAGAAGGGAAAAGAGTATGCCGCTAAATCCTGTGCTTCAGCACCTCTTTCTTGAACTGCAGCCCGTGTCCGGGCCGCTCCGGCGCGGTGATCATGCCGTTAGCGATCTCGGGCGGATCGACCCAGAGGTCGTCGATCAGCCCCATGTTCTCGCACCAGATGCCGTTCGGGATCGAGGCCAGGAGGTGCACGTTGAGTTCGGGAAACAGATGCGGCGCGATGGTGATGCCCCAGGTGTCTGCAAGGGCTGCGATCTTGCGCAGGTCCGTCATGCCGCCGCGCATCGGGTCGGGCTGCAGGATCGGCAGGCAGGGATTGATAAAGAACGGCCTTAGATCGTAGCGCGTGAAATGGGTCTCCCCGCCGACGACGCGCATGTCGAGCGCTGCGGCAATGCGCTGGTAGCCGGCGAAATCGTCGGCCGGCACCGGCTCCTCGAGCCAGTAGATATCGTACTTTTCGAATTTGCGTCCCATCTCGATCGCGACGTCGGCGCTCCAGCCCATGTTGACGTCGATCATGATGTCGATGTCGGGCCCGAGCGCCTCGCGCATGCGGCGTACATTATCGAGGTCCTGCGCGGGCGTGTGCACATGCGCGACCTGCATCTTGATCGCCTTGTAGCCCTGCTTCACGAAGTGTAGCGCCTTCTCGATCATGCCGTCGCCGCCGGCGCTGCGGAAGCAGCCCGAGCCGTAGATCGGGATTTCCGAGCGATAATGGCCCCACAACCGGTGCAGCGGCAGGCCGGCGCGCTTGCCCACCGCATCCCACAGCGCGATGTCGATCGCCGACATCGCCATCGCGGCGATGCCGCCGCGGCCATAGGTCATCGTCGCCGTCCACAGATCGCGCCAGATCGCCTCGATCGCGGTGGCGTCCTTGCCCTTCACGCGCGGGATGATGCACTCGTCGAGGCACGCCGCGATCGACTTCATGCCCGGGCGGAACACGAACAGATAGCCCATGCCGGTGACGCCGCCTGCGGTCTCGACTTCGCAGATCAGGATGTCGCGCGTCGGGCCCAGCGCGTGTCCCTTGAGCGAGGGATCGTCGGCCCAGGGCAGGCGCAGCATCGTCACGGTGATGTCGCGGATGGTCATGTCTGGGTTGGCTGTCATTGGACGTTTCCCTGTGCGGGCCGGATCACGTTGGCCTGATCTCGGACAGGGAAAGTCAATCACATAACGGCGGCGCTGATCCAGCGCTGCGCGTCATGCCTCCAATGCGGGGACCTTATTTTGTCGCCCTCTCCCCTTGTGGGATCGAGACGAGCGAAGCTCGCTCTTGGGGTGGCTTCGCGAAGCGAAGACGGGTGAGGGGTTCTCTCCTCGCGGCAAGATTTCCAGATGCGGATAGAAACCCCTCATCCGGCGCTTCGCGCCACCTTCTCCACAAGGGGAGAAGGAAGGAAGTGTCAGCCGCGCTTCCACAGTTTTACAAGCGGTCCATTCGTCCCCATCACCGGATCGGACTTCGGCAGCTTCACATTCGGAATCGTCTTCAACGCCTTGGCGTGATTCTCCGGCGTCGCGCGCGTGATTTCGGCCGGCGGTCCCGGTGGATAGGCGCCGACGACGGAGAAATCAGCGCTCGACGACAGGCATTGATGGCCGGTGCCGGCGGGCAGGATCGCGACGTCACCGGCCGCGATCGCAAGGTCCGTGCCATTGTCGCCGCCGAACCGAACGACGGCGTTGCCACGGGCGACGCCGAGCACTTCGTGCACGGTGGCGTGGTAGTGCAGATAATCATAGACGCCGTTGCGCCACATCGCGCCCCAGCCATTGGCGCCGAACAGGCCCTCGATGGTCTTTTCGGGATGATCGTTGTCGACGTCGATCGCGCGCTTGTAGACCAGGAACGGCATCTTGCTGTTCGGCACCAGGCCGTCATCGACGAAGTCGAAGGTGAGCGGCTGAAGGTCTTCGCGGACGACGGACATGATCGTTCTCCCACGTACAAACCATACGTCGGGATTCAACCGCTGTCAGGGCCTCGCGTTCCCTTGGCTCATGCTTTCGGGATTTCAAACACCAGACAGGTCGTGGTGGCGTGGGCGAGCAGGCGGCCCTTGGAATCGGTGATGCGCGCTTCTGCGGTGGCGGCGCGGCGGCCGACGCTGAGTGTGCGGCCTTCCGACTTCACAGGGCCGGTGTCCTTGGTCATGCCCTTGATGAAGGAAATCTTGAATTCCAGCGTGGTGTAGCCGGTGCCGGCCGGCAGCGTGGTGTGGACGGCGAGCCCCATCGCGGAATCCAGCAGGATCGCGGCGTAGCCGCCATGCACCGAGCCGATCGGGTTGTAGTGCCGGAAGCCCGGCACGCTGTGAAAGGTCACGACGCCGTTCTCGGCGGTGGAATCGAACGGCTCGACATTCTCCATGATCGGCGGCGCCGGCAATTTGCCCTCGAAGATCGCGCGGACGAATTCGAGACCCGTCATCGACGCCATCATGCTGGTCGGCGTCACGCCGTATTCGACCTTGGGGGCGGGGGCGGTGTCCATTGGGCGGTTCCTGTTTAATATTACCGACATCATACTAAGACTTTAGACGGCAATCCAGTGACAGATTGTCATATGCGGACGACAGATTGTCATGCCCGGACTTGATCCGGGCATCCATCAATCTTCAAAGTGGATGGATTGCCGGGTCAAGCCCGGCAATGACGGTGGCGCTTACGCCCGCTTCTTCGCCCGCATCAGATCCGCGAACCGCTTGAACAGGTAATGCGAATCCCGCGGCCCGGGCGAGGCTTCCGGGTGGTACTGCACGGAAAATACCGGCTTGCCGTCGAGCTGGATGCCGCAATTGGAGCCGTCGAACAGCGAGATGTGGGTCTGCGTGGCGCCCTTGGGCAGCGTGTCCTGGTCCACCGCAAAGCCGTGGTTCATGGACGTGATTTCCACCTTGCCGGTGGTCTCGTCCTTGACCGGATGATTGGCGCCGTGATGGCCCTGATGCATCTTCTTGGTCCTGGCGCCGACGGCGAGGCCCAGCATCTGGTGGCCGAGACAGATGCCGAAGGTCGGCGTTCCCGAATCGATCACCTGCTTGATCACGGGCACCGCGTATTTGCCGGTCTCGGCGGGATCGCCGGGGCCGTTGGAGAGAAACACGCCGTCCGGCTTCATCGCCAGAATGTCTTCGGCTGATGTCGTCGCCGGCACCACCGTGATCTTGCATCCCTCGCCGGCGAGCAGCCGCAGGATGTTGCGCTTGATGCCGTAGTCGATCGCGACCACGTTGAATTCGGGCGCGGTCTGGCGGCCAAAGCCCTTTTCCCAGCCCCACGGCGTCTCGTCCCAGGTGAAGCGCTGGGCGGAAGTTACCATCGGCACCAGGTCCATGCCTTCGAGGCCGGGCCATTCGCGCGCTTCTTCCTTGAGGCCGTGCAGGTCGAACTTGCCGTCCTTGGCGTGCGCGATCACGGCATTCGGCATGCCCTTGGAGCGGATCAGCGCGGTCAGCGCGCGGGTGTCGATGCCGGAAAGGCCGATGATGCCGCGCGCCCTCAGCCATCCGTCGAGATGTTTCGCCGAGCGGTAGTTCGAAGGATCTGATATGGCGGAGCGCAGGATCACGCCGCGCGCGCCCGGCGTCGCCGCCATGTTCACCGTCTCGATATCCTCGTCGTTGGTGCCGACGTTGCCGATATGCGGGAAGGTGAAGGTGATGAGCTGCCCGGCATAGGAGGGATCGGTGAGGATCTCCTCATAACCGGTCATCGCGGTGTTGAAGCAGACTTCGCCGACCGCCTGGCCTTCCGCGCCGAGGCCAAAGCCTTCCAGCACGGTGCCATCGGCGAGCACGAGGAGCGCGGTCGGTTTGAGGTCCGGCCAGGCTGACGAGTTTTCAGGGATTGTCATGAGCGCATTACATAGTCGGCGTACCCCGCCGCGTGAACCCCCAAAAACGCGGATTCACACGCGTTTCACTGCATATTTGACAGGCTGTGCCACCAGCCTAATCTGGAGTTCCCATTTCAGAGCGTTTTCGAGCGAAGTGGACGCCGGTTCGCGTCAAGAAAACGCGTCAAAACAAGAAGCTAGGGCCGCTTTTCACCCCAAGGCGCCCAATCAGGAGTCCGCATGGACAATACGATGCCGATCCTGCTCGTTCCGGGTCTTGCGTGCTCGCCGCGGCTCTTTGGCCCCGTGGTGCCGGCCCTCTGGCAGTTGGGGCCGGTGACAGTCGCCAATCACAAGCGCGACGACAATATGGGCGCCATCGCCCGGCGGATCCTGGCCGAAGCGCCGCCGCGCTTTGCGCTCGCCGGGCATTCCATGGGCGGCTACATCGCCTTCGAGATCATGCGACAGGCCCCCGAGCGGGTGGCGAAGCTGGCGCTGATCAGCACCCAGGCGCGGCCCGACACCGGCGAAGCGACGACGCGCCGCCAGGGCATGATTGCCCGCGCCAAAGGCGGCGAATACCGCGCCGTGCTCGACGAGCTGTTTCCCGGCTTCGTGCACCCGTCGCGGCAGGGCGATGCCGCGCTACGCCAGCTGGTCCAAGACATGGGCGACGATATCGGGCCGGAAGGGTTCGTCCGCCAGCAGACCGCCGTGATCGGGCGGCCGGATTCGCGCCCCACGCTGGCGTGGATCAGGTGCCCGACGCTGGTGCTGACCGGCGACCAGGACAACACCATCCCGAACTCGCTCTCGATGGAGATGGCGAGCGGCATTCCCGGGGCCAAACTGGTGGTGCTGGCCAATTGCGGTCACCTGCCACAGGTGGAAGCGCCGCAGGAGACCGCCGACGCGCTGACGGAATGGCTTCGGGGCTAGGTTGTTTCGAGAGCGCGAACAGCCTAGATCAGGGCTCTGATAGCCGAAGGATACGAACATGCTGCGCGACGACATCAACAATGCGGTCAAGGACGCGATGCGGGCCAAGGACGAGCGCAAGCTGTCCACGCTGCGCATGGTCAATTCGACGATCAAGAACGCCGACATCGCCGCACGCGGGGAGGGCAAGCCGCCGCTCAGCGATGCCGACCTGCTCGGCGTGTTCCAGAAGATGATCAAGCAGCGCCAGGAATCCGTCGAACTCTACGACAAGGGCGGCCGCGCCGAACTCGCCGCGCAGGAGCGCGAGGAGATCGCGGTGATCTCCGCTTATTTGCCGAAGCAGATGTCGGAAGATGATGTGAAGGCGGCGATATCGGCCGCGGTCACTGAAACCGGCGCCGCCGGGATCAAGGACATGGGCAAGGTGATCGCGGTGCTGAAGGCGAAATACGCCGGCCAGATGGATTTTGGCAAAGCCAGCGGATTGGTGAAGGCCGCGCTCGCGGGATGAGTGGATATCTCATTGGATGTCGTCCCGGCGAAGGCCGGGACCCATAGCCACCGGCGGTAATTGTTTTTACGCGCTGGTGGTTGTCTTTCTTCTCCAACAACCCCTGCCGCGGAGTATGGGTCGCGGCCTTCGCCGGGACGACGCAAAAATTCGAGGGCCTCTCCGCCATGCTCACCGAAGCCTCCGACTACGAAACCCTGTACCGCAACTTCCGCTGGGATATCCCGGCGCGGTTCAACATCGCGACCGCGTGCTGCGACCGTCATGCCGACGGCTCTGGCCGCCTCGCGCTGATCTATATCGACGAGGACGGCACCGCCACCAAGACCTCGTTCGACGAGGTTGCGGACCTGTCGCGGCGCTTCGCCAATGTACTTGAGGCCGATGGCCTCGTGCGCGGCGACCGCGTCGCGGTGTTTCTGTCGCAATCGCTGGAATTGCCGATCGCGCATTTGGCGGCGTTTCGCTCCGGCCTGATCTCGATTCCCCTGTTCGCGCTGTTCGGCGAGGACGCGCTGGAGTTTCGTCTCGGTAATTCCGAGGCCAAAGCTGTCATCACCGACGAGGCCGGCTGGGACAAGCTCGCAAAGATCCGCGACCGCCTGCCCGAGCTGAAGACCATCTATGTGATCGGCGATCGCGCGCCCGCGGGTACCAAGCCGTTCTGGTCTTCGTTGAAAGCCGCATCACCGGATTTTACGACCGTCGATACGTCGGCCGACGATCCCGGCCTGATCATCTACACCTCGGGCACCACGGGAAATCCCAAGGGCGCGCTGCATGCGCACCGCGTCGTGCTTGGCCATCTGCCCAATGTCGAGATGTGCCACGACTTCATTCCAAAACCCGGCGACCTGATGTGGACGCCGGCGGACTGGGCCTGGATCGGCGGGCTGATCAACGGACTGTTTGCCTTCTGGTATCACGGCGTGCCGCTGGTCGGGCACCGCGCGCGCAAATTCGAGCCGCAGGCGGCGATGGCGGTCATGGCCGAGCACGGTATCCGCAACGTGTTCCTGCCGCCGACGGCGCTGAAACTGATGCGGCAGGCCGGCGTGAAGAACGCGGGCGTAAAGCTTCGCAGCATCTTCACCGGCGGCGAGTCGCTGGGCGGCGAACTGCTCGACTGGGTGCGCGCTACTTTCGGCGTCGATGCCCATGAAGTGTTCGGCCAGACCGAATGCAATCTCGTCATCGGCAGCAATTCCAAACTGTTTCCAATCAAGCCGGGTTCGATGGGCCGGGCGACGCCCGGTTTTGACGTGCGCATCGTCAACGACCAGGGCGAGGAGCTGCCGCGTGGTACCCGCGGCGTCATCGGCGTTCGCCAGCCTTGTCCGTGCACCATGATCGAATATTGGCGCAATCCGGAAGCGACGGCGAAGAAGTATGCCGGCGAGTTTTTGCTGACCGGCGATCTCGGCGTGCAGGATGAGGACGGTTACTTCTGGTATGTCAGCCGCGAGGACGACGTCATCACCACGGCCGGCTATCGCGTCGGTCCGTCGGAGATCGAGCACACGCTGATGAAGCACCCGGCGGTGGCGATGTCGGCGGTCGTTGGTATTCCCGATCCGATCCGTACCGAATCGATCAAGGCCTGGATCGTGCTGCGTCCGGGCTTTACGCCCAGTGACGCGCTGGCGCGCGAGATCCAGGAATTCGTGAAAGTGCAACTCGCCGCCCACGAATATCCGCGCTTCGTGCAGTTCGCGGAAAGCCTCCCGATGACCGCGACCGGCAAGGTGCTTCGACGCGAATTGCGGGCGCTCGGGTAACCTCTCCTCAAGCAAATTCTATGCGGTAGGAAAATGCAAAAAACTGTGCCTCACGCCGCGGGCTTGCACCGCGCCTCGCTCAAGAAACTCCATGATTTGGACGCGGCGCTGGAGCTGATGTATTACGGCTGGCGCGGGATGACGCTTTCCGCCGATCAGTATCTTGCGACCCTTGGCCTGTCGCGCCCGCACCACCGCATTCTCTACGTGGTTGCCAGGCAGCCCGACGTGTCGATCGGCTCGCTGATTGAAATTCTCGGCATATCCAAACAAGCCCTGAACCGGCCGCTCAGCCTGCTGCTGGAGCGCAAGATGCTGACCTCGAGGCGGTCGCCCGAGCAGCATCGCTCCAAATTGCTGCGGCTGACGGAAGCAGGAAAACGCACGGAACAACGGGCATCGGACTACGAGCGCAAGGTCGTGAGCGAGGCGTTCGATCGTGTCGGCCCGCGTGGCGCTGCCGCGTGGATGGCCGTCATGGGGGCTATCGCCGACAGCAATTGATTTCTAAGGTCAATATAGTTGACTTGAAGATCGTGCCGTGACAACTTTCTCTGCAGTGATGCCGAGGAGGTGCGGGAGCTTGAGCAAACAGACGATGGACCGGGCCGCCGCCGGACGCTTTGTCGAGGCGTGGTGCGCAAGCTGGTGCAAGGTTGATATCGACGCTGTCGTCTCGCACTTTGCCGACGACGCGGAGATGCGTTCCCCCTTGGCCCTCAAACTGACGGATTCTCCTGTGGTCGCGGGCCTTGAGAACATTCGCGCCTACTGGCGCAAGGCTTACGGACACATCGAGAGCGCCGATCTGAAAATCCTGAGCTGGAGCTGGGACGATACGATCGCGCGCCTGACGGTCTGGTGGCAACTGGGCGACACGCGCGCCAGCGAGTTCATGGACTTCGACGCTGCCGGCCGTGTGGTGCGCAGCGAGGCCTTCTACGGAAAATAGCCATGTACGGAAAGTAACGATGCGATTTTCGGATTTCGTCCTGCTGCTCAACACACTCTGGTTCGGCGGCGCCTTCATCCAGTTCAGCATTGCCCAGAGCAATACGCTGAAAATACTGGTGCCGCGGGAAGAGCGCGGAAATCCGATCGCGCCGACCCTATCGGCCAGCGTGGCGTTCCTGGGCGGGATCAATCTGCCAATCGGCCTGCTGTCGCTGTATCTGCTGGCCCGGCCGCCCTTCTTTGGGGCCGCTGACGCGCAGCTTGCGTTATTCCTGTTCTTTGCCGCGTGCCACTTCAGTCAGTTCGCCTATAACCTTCCGGTCCTGATGCGCGGGGGACGCGTCGGGGTGGCGTACTGGCCGGTGTTGAAGGGCCCGATGCTCCGGATATTTGTCATCGACGCGATCCTGTTCGTGGCAAATCTAGTCGTGGTCTTCCTGCTGCTGTCCTCCTAGCCGCTCAACTCCCCTTCAACGCACGCCGCAGCATCAGCGCCAGGTCGTTTCGCCGGTACGGCTTGTTCAAAATTTTCGCTTCGCTGTCGAGGCTGTCGAGCGGCTGGACCGGATGTTCGGTGTGGCCGGAAGTGAAAAGCACCTTGAGTTCTGGCCGCAGCCGGGATGCTTCCCTGGCAAGCTCTGGTCCGAAGATGCCGCCGGGCATCACCACATCCGTAAACAGCAGATCGATCTCGCTGCGTTGGCGCAATACCTCCAGCGCCTCGCGGCCGTTGCGTGTCACGATGACGCGATAACCAAGCTCCTTCAGCTCCTTTTCAACATACGCGCGCACCAGATCATTGTCCTCGACAACGAGAATGGTCTCGGTGCCGGCATGTGCGGCGAGCTGGTCAGCGGGCGGCGCGGCGCCTCTGTGCGGGGCATTGATGCGGGGGAAGAAAAGCCTGACGGCGGTGCCGCGTCCCGGCTCGGAGCGTATTTGCATCGCGCCGCCGGATTGTTTTGCAAACCCATAGACCATGCTGAGGCCGAGACCGGTGCCTTTGCCCACCTCCTTGGTGGTAAAGAACGGTTCGAAGGCGCGGCTGGCCACTTCGGCAATCATACCGCTGCCGGTATCGGTCACGGCCACCTCGACGTAATCGCCGGGCCGCGCCTCGCCATTGACGTCGAGGTCGGATTCATCGAGCGCGATGTTGCGCACCTCGACCGTCAGCTTGCCGCCCTGCGGCATCGCATCGCGCGCGTTGAGCACCAGATTGAGCAGCGCGGACGCCAACTGACCGGGATCGACGCTGGCGCGCCACAAGTCCCGATCGAGCAGGAACTCGCATTCGATATGTTCGCCCAGGGTCCGCCGCAACAATTGTTCCATGCCGAGAATTTTCTGGCCGATGTCGATGTCCTGCGGCGTCAATGGCTGCTTGCGTGCGAAGGCGAGCAGGCTCCTTGTGAGGTCCGAGCCGCGCTCGGCGGCGGTGGCGATGCTGTCGGCGATGGTGTGCAGTTCCCGGTTCGCGGCCAGCTTCTCGGCGAGGTATTCCGCGTTGCCCAGGATGACGGTCAAGAGATTGTTGAAATCGTGCGCAACACCGCCGGTGAGTTGACCCATCGCCTCCATCTTCTGGGATTGACTGAGCTTTTGATTGAGCTCGTCGATGGCGGCGCGCTGCCGCTCGAGCGACTCGGCGGTGCCGTTGAGCAGCGTCATCAGTCCGCCCAGTTCGCCGCCTGGGTGTGGCTCGGGAATCCGCGCGCTCAAATCGCCAAGGCCGAGCCGCCGCGCCATCCCGGCGAGCCGTCCGACCTGACGGCCGACGCCCAATGTCGCCAGCAGCCAGACGCCTGCGAGCAGCAGCAGCGAGGCCACCGCTAGCATCGCCAGATCCTCGTAGACGCGGCGGTTGGCGGCGGCAACCAGGCCGTCCTTGCGCAGCCCCACCATGATATAGAGGCCGGCGTCCCGGATCGAAGGCGAGCGGGCGACGGCCCATACATGCGTCCGGCCCTCAGCGTCTTGCATCTCGTGGAAGGGTTCGTGATTTGCTGCGGCCGCAAACCGGAACAGGTCCGAGTTTGCGATCGATGCGCCGGCGGGCATGGTCCACCCCTTTCCCTGCGGGGCGACCAGGACGGTGCCTTTCCTGTCAACCAGCAGCACATCCTTGCCGTTCAGCAGGCGCTTGTCGTACTCGGCGAATTTGCGCAAGTTGAACGACGCCAGCAGGATGAATTTCAGATCGCCGGATTCCGAGCGGGTGGGGTACGCGATCTGCAGCACGGAGGTCCCGGTCAGCCGGCCGAACACCGGCTCCAGCGTGACGATACCGTGCGCGGTCAGGGCCTGTTTGAAATAGGCACGATCCCGCAAGTCGAGGGTGCGGTTGGTCCGCAGCGAGTCGCAGAACAGGGCGCCGTCAGGTGTGATGGTCAGGATGCCGGTGAACTGCGGGTATTCCTCGCGCACCGCGGAGAGGAAGGCCGAACAGGCCGCCTTGTCTGACGTGTCGAGGTCGCGGGCGCGGGCCAGACCGTAGTGAAGCTGCGCCGTGCCCTGAATTTTCTCGTCCAGATCCCTGGAAATATCATCGGCCGTTGCCGACAAATTGGCGAGCGCCGCGTTGATTTCGCTGGCGCGATTTTGGGCGAAGCGCAGTCCCACGAGGATGGCCGGCACCAGCATGGCCGCGATAACGAGTATCAGTAGCCGGGTGCGCAGGCTCATCGGTCTGTAATTTTCGAGCTCGAATCAGACAGTTTCATTTTTAACTAATAATGTGCGGCAATCGTGTGCCGCTCCGTCCGCCGGGGATGGCAAATGCCCCTTGCGAAAAACCGGGCCGGCAGTTTTCAAATGGCTTCTATTGGAGTCCCTCGGAGCGACCCTACAGACTCTGGTCGGCTATCGCAATCAGGGCGGGTGACAAGGGAAGGAACGTGCTGCGGTTAACAGGGCTGGCGTCAACTCCACCGTCGTCCCGGCCTTGAGCCGGGACCCAAACGCCGCGGCCCATCGGTGAGAGCCCAGGTGTTGATACCTTCCTCGACAACGAACGCCGCGGAGTATGGGGTCCCGGCTCAAGGCCGGGACGACATCAAGGCGTCCCGATCCCCATCGCCTTCAGCGCGTCCAGCATGCGCTGCGGCGGCGCCATCTTGATCGCGAGCGGCTGACCCGTCTCCAGCACGCTCTTGAGGCTGGAGAGGATCGCCGGCCAGCCCTGGCGGCCGCCGGAGAGGATATCTTCGCTGATGACGCGGTCGTGCGATTGCAGCATTGTCAACTTCACCGCCTCGCCCGCTTGTTCGATCTCGTACGTCACCAGCGTCGGCCCAAGCTTTTCGATCAGCGCCGGCCAGTTGACGTTGAAGGTGACGGTCAGCCGCCTCGGTGGATCGCATTCGATCACCTCGCCGCTGATATGCAGCGCGCCATCAGGCGTACGCACGGTGTAGGCGCCGCCGAGCTTCAGATCGACTTCGACGGCATGGCCGAAGAAATATTTTCTGCTGAACTCCGCCGTCGTCAGCGTCTGCCAAACCTTCTCGGGGGTCGAGGCGATGTAGATCGTGTAGACGATCGCGGGTTTGAATTTGTCGATGTTCATGACGCGCCCTCGATGCCGAGGCGGGCGACGAATTCCACCTTACTCATCACGCTTCTCCAATTGCCGTTTCAATTCGCTGAGCGCGGTGAGCTTGCCGCGCTCGAATTTTTTGATCCAGCGTTCGCCGATCTGATGGATCGGAACCGGGTTCAGATAGTGCAGCTTCTCGCGGCCATGCCTTAACGTGGTGACGAGGTTGGCCGCTTCGAGGATTCCAAGGTGCTTGGTCACGGCCTGCCGCGTCATGGCGAGGCCGTCGCATAGTTCGCCCAATGTTTGTCCGTTCCTGGCATGAAGCCTGTCCAGCAGCGCGCGTCGCGAGGCATCGGCCAGCGCTCGGAAGACTTCATCCATGGCGGGGATAATAGGCAACCAAATGGTTGCATGTCAAGGTCTGCTAGGCGCGTTGGTAATGCGATGGAAGGACGGTGAGGCTGCTTTTCTTCCCTTCTCCCCTTGTGGGAGGAAGGTGGCGCGAAGCGCCGGATGAGGGGTTCTATCCTCGCCGCAAGATTTTACCGTGAGGAGAGAACCCCTCATCCGGCGCGCTTCGCGCGCCACCTTCTCCCACAAGGGGAGAAGGAAGAATGCACCGCTTCCATCTCCCCCGCTCACGTGCATAAATGGCGTAAGCTCCCTCCCATCCCGAGTTCCATCATGTCCCTCCAGGTCTATCTCGCTTTCGTCGCTGCCTGCATCGCGCTGGCGTTGCTGCCAGGTCCGGTGGTCACGCTCATCATCGCCAACGGCCTGCGCCACGGCACCCGCGCCGCCCTGATCAATGTCGCCGGCGCCCAGGTCGGCCTTGCCATCGTGATCGGCATCGTCGCGGTCGGCCTGACCTCGCTGATGGCGACGATGGGCTACTGGTTCGACTGGGTGCGTTTCGCCGGTGCGGCCTATCTGATCTGGCTCGGCATCAAGCTGGTTCGTGAGCCGGTGGTGGGCATCAAATCAGACGAACCGCCACCGCCGCCGCGCGGCGGCTTCTTCCTGCAGGGCTTTCTGGTGCTGCTCTCGAATCCCAAGGTGCTGGTGTTCTTCGGCGCCTTCATCCCGCAGTTCATGGACATGAAGCAGGACCACTTCCCGCAAGTGGCGCTGCTCGGCGCGACGTTCATGGTGACCGCCGCCATGACCGACGCGGTCTATGCGCTGCTTGCCGGCCGGGCCCGGCTGTTCTTCTCGGCGGAGCGCACACGGCTGGTGTCGCGGATCTCGGGCGGCTTCATGATCGGCGGCGGCATCTGGCTGGCGCTGACAAGGGCAAAATAGCACGCCTCGGTGGCTTCATCCTTCGAGACGGCCGCGGTGCGGCCTCCTCAGAGTCTGACTCAAATGTCGCCAACGAAATAGGACTTTGTAGTGAAACTCTTCATGCCCGGCCTTGTGCCGGGCATCCACGTCTTAGTTTCACTTAAGCAAGAAAGACGTGGATGGCCGGGACAAGCCCGGCCATGACGAGAAAGCGAATCATTTGCAGGCAGCTAGGAAGCGCCCGAAATTGCTGGCTGCTTTTTCGCTCAGCCTCTCAGGATGAGGTCTGAAGGATATTAGACCCTCATGGTGAGGAGCGCGCTCTTGCGCGCGTCTCGAACCATGAGGCCATTGGTGCGCGGCGGTAATCCGTTTGAACCGCGGCGTCTCGACCCCGCAGGGGGAGAGGGAACGCAGCTTAGGTGCGGCGACTGAAAACTAAATCACCTGCCGCGACCGAAAAATCGTCTCGACCTCACCAAGAATGCGCGCCAGCCGGTCGGCCCACGCTTTCTCGCCGGCCTGATCCGAAATCAGGTCCTGGCGAATTTCGATGCCGGTGTTCATCAGGCCGCGCGCCTCGGCGTGAACGGGAATGGTGTAGTCGGTCTGGTCGCTGACCGCGTAGGGTTCGTTGTCGCCGACCACCAGATCAGGCTCCGCGCGCAGCAATTGCAGCAGCAGCGGCGGCAATAGCTTGTCGCGCTGATAGAGCGTGCCGATGTGCCAGGGACGCGCGATGCCGGCATAGACCGGCGTGAAGCTGTGCAGTGAGATCAATATCGTCGGCATCTTCCGCTCTCGGCGCGCGTCGATGATCGCGCCGATACGGCGGTGATAGGGATCGAAGATCTGCGTTCGGCGCAGTTCCGCGGCTTCTCGCGCGATACCTTCATTGCCGGGGATCGTCGTGGTTTCGCTGATCAGCGGGATCGAGCTTGCGACATCAGGCGGGCGGTTGCAGTCGATCACCAGCCGCGAATAGCGCTGCGCGATCAGATGCGCGCCGAGATGTTTTGACAGCATCTCGGCGACCCCTGCGATGCCGATGTCCCATGCGATGTGCCGCACCAGTTCGCTCTCCGGCAATCCGAGATCGCCGAGCACGAGGGGAATCAAGCGGCCGTAATGGTCACAAGTGAGCAGAAACGGCGAGCGTCCCCCGGCATTATATTCGCGGACCGGGGGAACATCCTGAGATCCCAAGAGTAATGATGTGTCGCCGACGTCGTTCAAAACCATTTTTCCTTACGCATTGCCTATCGAAGCGGCATGTCGGCCTACAAATGAGCAGGTTTTTGTATAGATTAGCCGGCCCAGAATCACGATGATTGTTTGACGATGCCGTTACTCACGATTCATCACAAGACCGTATATCGCTACACGCACCCGGTGGCGTTCGGCGAACACCGCATCATGCTGCGTCCGCGCGACGGCCATGATCTGCGCGTGCTGTCCGGCAACCTCGCGATCGAGCCGCAGCCGATGCAGTTGCGCTGGATCCATGACGTGTTCGGCAACAGCGTTGCGATCGCAACCTTTGATGAGCGGGCCGAGACGCTGTCGTTCACCTCCACGGCCACCGTCGAGCACAACCCGGCCGAAGAGTTCGCGCTGACCGCTGATGATCCCGCCTATTTCTATCCGTTCCTGTACGACGAGGAGGAGTTTCCCGATCTTGTGCAGTTCATCACGCCGCAATATGGCGACCCGAATGGCGAACTGTCGGCATGGGCGCGCAGATTTCTCGACGCCGAAGGGCCGACGCCGACGTTCAATATCCTCAGCGGCATGACCCATGGCATCCGTGACGCCTTCACCTATCGCAAGCGCTACGAGCAGGGCACGCAGCACCCGCTCGATACGCTGCAGACCGGATCGGGCACCTGCCGCGACTATGCGCTGTTCATGATCGAGGCGCTGCGGCGGCTCGGCATCGCTGCGCGTTTCGTCTCCGGCTATCTCTTCATTCCCGGCGACCGTGCACACGGCTATGTCGGCGGCGGTTCGACCCATGCCTGGGTGCAGGTCTATCTGCCGAGCGCGGGTTGGATCGAGTTCGATCCGACCAATGGCATCATCGGCACCCGCGACCTCATTCGCGTCGCGGTGGCGCGCGATCCGCGCCAGGCCATTCCGCTGCACGGCGCCTATCTCGGCTCGGCGGATGCCTTCGTCGGCATGGAGGTCAATATCAACGTCGTCTCCGTCATTGACGAAGCGCAGGCGGAAAAGGTCTGATCATGGAGATCAAGGTCGGCTTCGAGATTGCCTATGCTGCCGTGCAGCCGACGCCGATGGTGATCATGCTCTCGATCCATCCGTCGCGGTTTTCCGACATCGTCGGCACGGAAAGCATTGTCGCCGAGCCTGACGTGCCGATCGGTTTTTATCGAGACATCTTCGGCAATGTCTGCGGACGGCTGGTGGCGCCCGCCGGCGGCGTGACCCTGCGCGGCAGCGCGCTGGTGCGCGATTCCGGCCTGCCCGATATTGTCATGCCGACCGCGCAGCAGATCCCGATCGACCAGTTGCCGGACGAGGTGCTGCAATATCTGATGCCGAGCCGCTATTGCGAAACCGACAAGCTTACCGACGTCGCCTGGTCGCTGTTCGGCAATACGCCGGAGGGCTGGGCGCGGGTGCAGGCGATCGTCGAGTTCGTCCATAACCACGTGACGTTCGGCTACCAGCACGCGCATCACATGAAGTCGGCGCATGACGTCTACGAGCAGGGCGCCGGCGTCTGTCGCGATTTTGCCCATCTGGCGCTGACGTTCTGCCGCTGCATGAACATCCCGGCGCGCTACTGCACGGGTTACATGGGCGATATCGGCATCCCCAGGGATCCCGCGCCGATGGATTTCTCCGGCTGGTTTCAGGTCTATCTGTCCGGCCAGTGGTACACCTTCGACGCCCGGCATAATCATCCGCGGATCGGCCGCATCCTGATGGGCACCGGCCGCGACGCCGCCGACGTCGCGCTGACCACGAGTTTTGGCCGGATGGATCTTGTGAAATTCGTCGTCGTGAGCGACGAGGTGGTGGTGGCTTAAGACGCGCACTCTCCGCCGTCATTGCGAGGAGCGGAGCGACGACGCAATCCATTCTTTCTTTGCGCGGCAAGATGGATTGCTTCGCTGCGCTCGCAATGACATGAAGGGCCATGATTTCAGATCGTCTGTTCGTCTACGGCACCCTGATGCGCGGCTTCGACCATCCGATGGCGAAGCTCTTGTCGCGCAGCGCCGATTTCATCGGCGAGGCCACGTGTCGCGGCCGGCTCTATCTCATCAAGCATTATCCGGGGCTGGTGCTGTCGGACGATCCTGCCGACACCGTGTCCGGTGAATTGTATCGCCTGCGCGACCGCGATGCGCTGCTCGGCGAGTTCGACATGTATGAGGCCTGCGGTCCGGGTTTTCAGGCGCCGACCGAATATGTGCGGCAGATGCTGAACGTCACGCTTCATGACGGCAGCGCGAGCGAGGCGTGGACCTACGTCTACAACTGGCCGGTCACCGGCCTGCCGCGCATCGCGTCGGGGAAGTTTCTGGAAACGCGCTCGTCATCCTGAGGTGCGAGCCTTGCGGTGCACTTGCACCGCTGGGCGAGCCTCGAAGGATGGGCCACGGGCGCTTCTCATCCTTCGAGGCGCGCAAGAGCGCGCACCTACGGGTGAACGCAATTGCGTTCATCCCGGGGATGACGCGGGAACGTGCGAAGGTTCAGCCTCTAACCCGCCCCCAGCGGCTCCTGCTCAAGCCGCACGTCAATCTCGCGCTCGACGTAACTCCATTCCTCGGTCGCGCGCAGCATCGCGACCAGTTCCTCGAACAGCGCTGAATTCGCCGGGTCGTATTCGAACCAGGTCAGGAAATCGAAGGGCTCGCCGAGGTCGCGGCAGTGATAGAGCTGGCGGGCGATCGCGGGGAGGTATTTCAGGCTGGCGGCGATATGCTGCGACTTGTCCTCGAAAATCCGGCGCCGCTCTTCCTGGGTCAGGTCCCACCACGCGGCATTCTTCTTGATCGGGATCAGCGCCGCGCGGGTCGCTTCGGGACGGCCGAGCCCGGCCTGCACCGCCACCAGCTTGTCCTTCTCGGCGCGCTCGGTATAGCGCACATGGCTCGCGACCCCGGCGAGCCGCCAGGAGGTCTGCGAGGGCAGGATCGGCAGCGCGATCGAGGCAGAATGGACGACCGACACCGCCGGCGTCAGCAACAGCTCGGCGCCCTTGACCGCGGCCTGCGACACCACCTGCCAGGCCCCGCTTTGCCCGCCTCTGAAGGTCGTGAACATGGGCCTATGGAAGCGTGGAACCGGGCCGGGTTCAAGATGTCATCCGGGGCATCCGGGATGGCGGGGCCTGTGAATAGCGGCGAGAAACCCAATACGTTTCGTATTTCCCGCCGCCCGCCCTGTATCCATGGCCGGTTGGCCGACTGCTAGAATCCGGCCCAGCGAATCAAGGCCCCAATTCACCCATGCGCTTTACGCCCCAATTCCTCGAAGAACTGCGCGCCCGGCTTCCGGTCTCCGAAGTCGTGGGGCGGCGCGTCAAGCTGAAGAAGGCGGGGCGGGAGTGGAAGGGGCTGTCGCCGTTTCAACAGGAGAAGTCGCCGTCCTTTACGGTCAACGACCAGAAGGGTTTTTACCACGACTTCTCCTCCGGCAAGCACGGCGACATCATCTCGTTTTTGATGGAGACCGAGGGCGTCGGGTTTACTGAGGCTGTCGAACGCCTCGCCTCGATGGCCGGCATGGCGCTCCCTGCGGTGACGCCGGATGCGGCAAGGCACGAGCAGCGCCGCAAGACGCTGTATGACGTGATGGAGCTCGCCGCCAAATTTTTCGCCGACACGCTGGCTTCGCGGGGCGGCGCCAAGGCGCGCGGCTATCTTGCCGACCGCGCGATCTCGCCGGCGACGCAGCTGCAGTTTCGCATTGGTTACGCGCCCGGCGATCGCTTTGCGCTGAAAGAATATCTCGGCGCGCAGGGCATCCCGACCGAGGACATGGTCGAGGCGGGGCTGCTCAACGGCGGCGAAGAAATTCCGGTGCCGTACGACAAATTCCGCGACCGCGTGATGTTTCCCATCACCGATGTGCGCAACCGCGTGATCGCCTTCGGCGGCCGGGCGCTGGAAAAGGACGTCCCCGCCAAATACATGAATTCGCCGGAAACCCCGCTGTTTCACAAGGGTGACAATCTCTACAACCTCGCCACCGCGCGGCAGGCAACGCATGACGGCGCGCCCTTGATCGTGGTCGAAGGCTATGTCGACGTCATCGCGATGGTCACGTCAGGCTTCAAAGCCAGCGTCGCGCCGCTCGGCACCGCGCTGACCGAAAACCAGCTGATGCTGCTGTGGAAGATGGTGGACGAGCCGATCCTTTGCTTTGACGGCGACAAGGCCGGCAAGAAAGCGGCGTGGCGCGCGGCTGATCTCGCGCTGCCGCATTTAAAACCCGGAAAGAGTCTGCGCTTTGCGCTGCTGCCCGAGGGACAGGACCCTGACGATCTCGCGCGCTCCGGCGGCCGCGCCGCGATCGAGGAAGTGATTTCGGCGGCGCGTGGTCTCGCCGATATCGTGTGGTCGCGCGAGATCGAAGGCGGCACCTTTGCAACGCCGGAGCGGCGCGCGGCGCTGGAAGCGCGGATCGGCGAACTCTCGAACGGCATCCGCGACGAAGTGGTGCGGCGCTATTATCGCCAGGATCTCTCCGAGCGGCTTCGCAACACCTTTGCGCCCGAAGGCGGCCGCGGCGGCTACGGCCGCGGCAATTTCGGCGGCGGAGGAAGGCCCGGCGAATCAGGCCGCCGTTTTGCCTCCCGCAGCTTCACCCCGGGCCCGGCGGGCCGGGCGGCGCCCTATGGCGGCCGCGGGCAGGCGGGCTCCGCCAGCCAGACCATCAACCGCGGCCCCTACCAGGCGGCGAGCCCCCAGCTCGCCAACAGCCCGATCATGCGCGGCCAGCGCAGCGCGATGTCCCGCCGGGAAGCGCTGATTTTGCAGTCCCTGATCAACCACCCATGGCTGCTGCACGACCATCTGGAGGAGGTGGCGGCCCTGGAACTGGCCCATCCGGAGGCCAACAAGCTCCGCGCCGGTATTATTGCGGCCTTTGCCGGCGACCATCACCATTCCCCCGATGTCGAAGAACAGGCCGAGAAAATGCGCGCCGATCTCGAAGCGCGCGGATTTTCGCAAGTTCTTCAACGGGTTGGCAGCGCGATCACGACCGGGGCGGTGTGGGGCGTGCAGATCGGCGCCGCCCGCGAGGACGTTCTTTCCACCTGGCAGCAACTCGTTGCCTTGCATCAGAAAACGCACGCCCTACTTAGGGAAAAGAAGGATGCCGAGCTGGCCCTGGGCGAGGAGTCCAGCGAGGCCAATCTGGCGTGGTTAAAGGACGTCAGCGCCCGTTTGGAGTCGCTCGACGGCACCGAGGCCCTGATTGAGGGTTTTGGCGAGCTTTCAGGCCGGTTCCGGCAAAGCGTCTGATTAAGCGTCAGATGAAAAAATGATGCGGACGGCTCGTGCCGGAGCCGTTAAAAGACTCGCCAAACCCATGGTTTGGCTGCAAAAACAGGGTTAAGCGAAGCTTAAGAGCCTTACGGCTAGTAGACATAACCGGCGAAACGGGGATTCGGGGTGGCGACAGTCTGCGCCGCCCTTTCCGCGTCGTGACTTACTTTTCGTATTGCAGGTGCGGCGGCCGCATCCTGCATGAGCGTGTTTCGGGAGCTTGATGAATGGCCACCAAGGCAAAGACGCTGCAGGTTAAAGACAAGGAAAAAGACGACAAGGCAGCGGACGCCCCCGAGAAGGACTCGCCGGACGCCCCGTCGCCGTTGCTCGATCTGTCGGATGCCGCCGTCAAGAAGATGATCAAGCAGGCCAAGAAGCGCGGCTTCGTGACCTTCGATCAGCTCAACGAAGTCCTGCCTTCCGACACCACCTCGCCCGAACAGATCGAAGACATCATGTCGATGCTGTCGGACATGGGCATCAACGTGTCCGAGGCCGAAGAGGCCGATAGCGAGGACGAGAAGGAAGAGGCCGACGACGAGACCGACAACGAGCTTGTCGAGGTCACGCAGAAGGCCGTCACCGAGGTCAAGAAATCCGAGCCCGGCGAGCGCACCGACGATCCCGTCCGCATGTATCTGCGCGAGATGGGCACGGTCGAGCTGCTGTCGCGCGAGGGCGAAATCGCGATCGCAAAACGCATCGAGGCCGGCCGCGAGGCGATGATCGCAGGCCTCTGCGAAAGCCCGCTGACGTTCCAGGCCATCATCATCTGGCGCGACGAACTCAACGAAGGAAAGATCTTCCTTCGCGACATCATCGATCTCGAAGCGACCTATGCCGGCCCCGACGCCAAGAACAACATGAACCCGGCGATGCTGGCGGCGCCCGTTGGCCCCGACGGCCAGCCGGTCGCTGCTGCCAACGGCAATGGCGCGCCTGCCCATGTCGCGCCGCCGGCCGCCCCGCCGTCGGCGACGCCGTTCCGCGCCGCCCCTGCATCCGCACCCGGTGGCGACACCGAGGAAAAGGATCCGGCTGAAGCCGCCGCCGAAGGCGACATGGACGACGACGAGTTCGAAAACCAGATGTCGCTCGCCGCCATCGAGGCCGAGCTGAAGCCGAAGGTGGTCGAAACCTTCGACAAGATCGCCTCCGAGTACAAGAAGCTGCGGCGCCTGCAGGAACAGGACATCGCCAACCAGCTGCAGAGCGAGACGCTGTCGCCCTCGCAGGAGCGCAAATACAAGAAGCTGAAGGACGAAATCATCGTCGAGGTGAAGTCGCTGCGGCTGAACCAGGCCCGTATCGATTCACTGGTCGAGCAGCTCTACGACATCAACAAGCGCCTGGTCTCGTTCGAAGGCCGCCTGCTGCGCCTCGGCGACAGCCACGGCGTCGCGCGCGAAGACTTCTTGCGCAACTACCAGGGCTCGGAACTCGATCCGCGCTGGCTCAACCGTGTCTCGAAACTCTCGGCCAAAGGCTGGAAGAATTTCGTCCATCACGAAAAGGACCGCATCAAGGACCTGCGCCACGAGATCCAGTCGCTGGCGGCATTGACCGGGCTCGAGATCGGCGAATTCCGCAAGATCGTGCACGGCGTGCAGAAGGGCGAGCGCGAAGCCCGCCAGGCCAAGAAGGAAATGGTCGAGGCGAATCTGCGTCTCGTGATTTCGATCGCCAAGAAATACACCAACCGCGGCCTGCAGTTCCTCGACCTGATCCAGGAAGGCAATATCGGCCTGATGAAGGCGGTCGATAAGTTCGAATACCGCCGCGGCTACAAGTTCTCGACCTATGCGACATGGTGGATCCGGCAGGCGATCACGCGCTCGATCGCCGACCAGGCGCGCACCATCCGCATTCCCGTGCACATGATCGAGACCATCAACAAGATCGTGCGCACCTCCAGGCAGATGCTGAACGAGATCGGCCGCGAACCGACCCCGGAAGAGCTCGCCGAAAAGCTCGGCATGCCGCTGGAGAAAGTTCGAAAAGTTCTCAAGATCGCCAAAGAGCCGCTCTCGCTCGAAACCCCCGTCGGTGACGAGGAAGATTCGCATCTCGGCGATTTCATCGAGGACAAGAACGCGATCCTCCCCATCGACGCCGCGATCCAGTCCAACCTGCGCGAAACCACCACCCGCGTGCTGGCCTCGCTGACCCCGCGCGAAGAACGCGTGCTCCGCATGCGCTTCGGCATCGGCATGAACACCGACCATACGCTGGAAGAAGTCGGCCAGCAGTTCTCGGTCACCCGCGAACGTATCCGTCAGATCGAAGCCAAGGCGCTGCGCAAGCTGAAGCATCCGTCGCGCAGCCGCAAGCTCAGGTCGTTCCTCGACAACTGATTTCGCAAGTCAGTATTGACTGTCATTGCCGGGCTTGACCCGGCAATCCATCGAAACAAAGCGGCGGGCGAAAGCCCGCCGTTTTGTTTGATGCGCGATCGCGCCCGCACGCGCCTCGCATCAAGCTGCCGCTGCGATGAGCGCAATGAGACCGGATCAAGCTGCCTCCGCGCCGGCGGTGCGCTCCCTCTCCCGCTTGCGGGGGAGGGCGGGGTGGGGGTGTCGCCACGAGTCAGAATCTTCGTGAGGAGAGAGCCCCCACCCGGATCGCATCTTCGATGCGTCCGACCTCCCCCGCAAGCGGGAGAGGTGCACCGAGTCTGCGGATACGCAGGTGATCGCCCTACTTCTTCTTCGCCCCGACTCGGCTGATGCTCTTGATCTCCAGCGGCGTGCGGCCGGATTTCTCGGCAATCTCGCGGTCCTGCTCGAGGATGAACGCACGCGCCGGCTCGTCGCCGTCGAGCCCGCCGAGCAGTTCGGCAGGCACGCGCCGGTTGGAGCGCTGCGAGTCGTCCTCATAGACGACATTGAAGAAGGCAAACTCGCCTTTGGGATTGGTCCCGGGTTTCTTGGCCATGCGGGCTTTTGGTCGATATGGGGGGCGGTGTCAAAGAGAATTGCGCGGGGAAACAAGCGCCCAACGCAAAAGTTCGCCAGTGGTACTCGGTACCGTAGGAAAACGTCGGGTTGATCGAAGCGAAGGCGTTGCGGAAGCTGGCATCTGGACGGGTCGCGGAAGCTGTCGTGCTCTCGAGCACGATTGGAAAAACCTGCCTGATAGTCGCATTTTCTGTTGATCCTTAAACTGTGCTGGCCTTTACTAGCATAGGTTGAGGGTTGCCGATTTGAGCGTTGAAAATATTATTGATAGCGGGTCGACTCTGAGAGAGCGTCTCGCTGAGAAGCCTGACAGCTGGTCTCACGCGGTCGCGACAAGAGTTGCGCTGCGTTTGCTGCCCTTAACGTTCTCGGACACTACCAAGCTCGACTATATCTGGCCGACCTTTGTTTCATGGGTAGCGATGAACTACCCAGATCACGTTAATGATCTGGTTAAGCCTGCAATGTCGTCTATTCAGTTTGAGGCGAGCCGGGAGCGCGATGTAGGCTCAGTTATACAAAATGCTGCGATCGTAATTGCTCGATCAGGAGCAGTCGCCCGCTCCAATGCTGCGCGAGCAGTAGAGTTTGCCGCTCAGGTCGAATTGAGGGTCACCGGTCGCCAAGGTGATATGATCTGGAGCGGTGTAGGCGCAGACGTCCGCTTTCTAGAGGCAAGAGGGCTTCCTGCGCTTTCGGCGCAGCCTCTCTGGCTTGTCGATGTTAGAGAAGACAGGCGATATCAATCGAATTTCCCTCTTTGGATACGAAAGCCGTTCGACGAGTTCGCCGCAAGTGAACTGGGTCAGTCACCAGGTTGGAAAATTTGGATCAATTGGTATCGGTCGATACTGCCGAACGCTCGTTCGGCGGCGCCACAAAGTCTTTTTGGTGAAGAGAACGATATTTCGATTGCAAGAAAGGGGCCTGCATTTTGGACAAGAGTTCCGGAATCGGTAGGCGCCGAAATTATCAGACTGACTCAAGTCACACGAAAGCCGCGTGAGGAATACCGGAATTGGGTCGAATTCGAGGAGGTTGATGACCTTCCGAACTGGGATGCCCAGCAGGAAAAAGCAGCCGAGACGTTGTCGGAGCAGCGCGAGCCAGCGCCAAAGGTCGAGCACGTTGAGCCTCAGTCCGATGAGCCAACACTAATAGATCAATTGGGGCGCAGAGCGTTTGCGCAGGCCTTGGTGGAGCGAATGGATAAGATCCATTCAAAAGGCGGGCGGGACGGATTTGCGGCGCATATCCATGCACCTTGGGGTGCCGGAAAGACGTCAGTATTATTGATGATGCGTGACCTTATGACTGCAGAGAATCGTAAGGCTGGAGGTGAAGGAATAGGGCCTTTGTGGGTGATCGTCGATTTTAATGCGTGGGAGCAACAGCGTCGAAACCCCCCGTGGTGGCCTCTTATTGAAGCTGTAAAGGGCAGCTGTCTTGAGCGTTTATCTGGAGCTAAAGGTGGCGTTGCTTTTCTTCGCGCGTTCATGATGGATTGGTGGCTCAAAGGATATCAGGTCGATCTGCAACCATTGTGGCTACAAGCTCGTTGGTCTTGGTGGAGAATGAAGACTGACGCGCTGCCATATGTAGTATTTGCGTCTGTTACATTGGCATGTTTTTGGTTTCTTTGGTTTTCAAGCGATAGGACTGATTCTTCATCGGAGTGGATACTCAAGATTCTTACTGCTGCGTTGGCAGTTTGCACTGCCGTTTTCGGAGCCACTCGAGTTGCTGTGTTCGGGTCTTCGACAAATGCAAAGTTCTATGACGATATTTCAAAGGATCCTCTAGATGGAATCACTCGTCTCTTTAGAAGAATCATTGAGAAAACCAATGCGCCCGTCTGTATATTCGTTGACGATCTAGATCGGTGCAGAAGTGATTATGTTGTCGACCTTCTTGAAGGAATACAGACTTCGTTCCGGCAGAGGCATGTAGCCTACGTGGTTGCCGCCGATCGTAATTGGATCAAAGCGAGTTTCGAAAATAGGTACACTTCGTTTTCAACTGCAGTTGGAAATGCTGGGCAGCCTTTGGGTTATCTTTTCCTAGAAAAGATTTTTCAGGTCTCTACGCCGGTACCAGGTATGGGGAGTGAGCTGAGGAACGAATATTGGAAGGGGATGCTAGAAGATGCCAGATCATTTGGGTCGAGCGCAGCAACCATGCAGTTCGATAGAAACGTCGAGCGTCGACGCGCGGTATTGCGCTCTAGGCACGGAGAAAACTTAACGCATAAGAAAGCTGAAGAAATCTTGAGGGAAAGCGACACCGCTGAAGATAGGGCGGCGGTTGTCCTTGAGTTGAGCAGTTCTGCAGCGAGCGAAATTGAGGCTGAGCATCTTCTCGCGCAGTTCGTTGATATTTTGCCAGACAATCCTCGGGTCATGAAGCGAATAGTGAACGCGTTCTCAATGAGGCAGGCGATTGGAATTTTGGAGCGCAGCGTAGTTCCTTCTGACATACTTGCTAGGTGGACGGTATTGGAGCAACGTCTTCCCGCCCTCGCCGATTTGCTGATTGAGCATCCGGAGTGGGTTCGCCATCTGTCCGAAAAAATCACTGAAGGAGAGAAGCCAAATCTACCCTCCGCTCTATTGCCATTTATGGAATTGACGATCGTCCGGGAAATTATAGGCCAGTCGGAAGAGACAAGTCTCACGCCAGACAGGGTGCGATTAATTACCCGGGGCGGAGCTACTTAACTGCGGTTTTCTAGATGGTAAATGTAGTGTTGACTTTTGCTGCAGGCGGTAAGTTACACCACCCCCTCACGGCGCCACCAACTCCACCCGTCTGTTCAACGCCCGCCCGGCCTCACTCGCATTCGACCCCACCGGCGACAGATGCGCCACGCCCGCGGTGCGCAGCCGCGGCGCGCCGATGTGATACGTCTTCACCAGCTCTTCGGCGATCGCTTCGGCGCGGCGGCGTGATAGATCGAGGTTGTAGGTGTAGGGGCCCTGGCTGTCGGTGTGGCCGACGATGAAGACGCTGAGCGCGACCTGCGAGGCCAGGAGCTTTGCGATCTGTTCGAGGGTGGGGCGGCTCTCGGGCCGGATGATCGCCTTGTCGGTGTCGAAGTAGATGCCGTAGAGCGCGACGCGGCCGGTTTCGCGCAGGCCCTTCTCCATGACAGTGGCATCCACCATCTTGTTCTCGATCGCGCCGAGTTCGGCGATCGTGAGTTGCGCGTAGATATCGCGGTTATTCTCGCTGACGATCACGCTGGCATAGGTCTCGCGTCCGTTCTCGCGCTTGTGCGCCGAATGGTAACGGTAGTTGAAGCCGTCCACCCACATCTGCGGGATCGGCAGCGCCTCGATCGCCTCGGTGAAGGGAATTCCGCCGCAGGCGTCGGTGTCACAACTGAGCAGCGGCTCGAATCCGGCTTTTGTCAGTTGCGTCTCGAAATTGCGCGACACCTCCACGATCGAGGGGCCGGGACTGGTGCGATAGGCGATGCGGGTGATGCGGCCTTCGAGGCGCGGCGTATCCGATGGCTTGCCGTCCTTGAAGGCGGCGGCCTGCATGCGCGCGACATCGAAATTCCTCACCTGATGTCCTGAGATGACGCTGCCGGCGAAACGGCCGATGCCGGGAAAATCCTTGGAGCCCGCGACGTCGCGGGTCTGCGCCAGGGCCGCGGCCGGCGCCAGCGAAAAGACGAGCAGGATGAGCAGCGGCGTGATCAGCGCGCGGGGAAGGGCCATTCGGAAAATCTCTGCATTTTTATGGAAAGATACCGGCCGAGGGGCCTTGCCGCAACGCTCGAAGCGCGGCGGCAGACGTGCTAGAAGCAGGGCTGATATTCCGGCGCCCACACCAAAGATGGTTTCCCCATGTACTTCTTTCGCCATGCCTTTGCCTTCTGCTCCCTTGTTCTGGCCGTTTTTCTTGCCGTTTTCCTGGCATCCTTCTCGCAAGCCAATGCCGCGCAATGCGGCAACTCCGCCGCCGGCTTCGAGGCCTGGAAGCAGTCGTTCGCCGGCGAGGCACGCGCCAAGGGCATCAGCGCCTCCACCATCCAGGCCATGATGGCGACGAATTATGCGCAGGCGACCATCAACGCCGACCGCGGCCAGCGCAGCTTTCAGCTGACGCTCGATCAATTCCTCGCCAAGCGCGGCGCCAGTGCGATCGTCGCCAAGGGGCGTCAGTTGAAGAATTCGCAGGCCGCGCTGTTTTCCTCCATCCAGCAGCGTTACGGCGTGCCGCCGGGGCCGCTGCTTGCGATCTGGGGTATGGAGACCGGGTTCGGCGCCGTGCGCGGCAACCAGAACATGCTCTCTTCGATCACGACACTGGCCTATGACTGCCGGCGCACCGCCTACTTCACCGAGCACCTTTACGCGGCGCTGCAATTGATCGATCGCGGCGTGCTGTCGCCGAACCAGCGCGGCTCCATGCACGGCGAAGTCGGCCAGACCCAGTTCATGCCAAAAGCCATCCTGGCCTACGGCACCGGCAATCTGGAAAACTCCGCCAACGCGCTGAGCTCGGCCGCGAATTTCCTCAAGGCCCATGGCTGGCGCGCCGGCGCCGGCTACCAGCCCGGCGAACCCAACTTCGCCGCCATCCAGGCCTGGAACGCGGCGGGGGTGTACCAGAAGGCGATTGCGCTGATGGGCCGGCAGATCGATGGCGGGAGTGAGTGAGGGGTGGTGGTATCAGCCACAAGATCGCTGTCGTCCCGGGCTTGACCCGGGACCCATAACCACCGGCGGTCATTGGGTTACACGCTAGTCGTTACCTTCCTTTTCCTACAACGGGAGCCGCGGCGTATGGGTCCCTGCGTTCGCAGGGACGACGAAAATTAGCCCCGCACCCTCATCTCATGGCATGATCCGCACAACCTCGACGCTACAAGGGATTCGCATGCGCAAGTTTTGTCTGGCCGTCTTGTTCGGCGCCGCCGTCGCCGCCAGCCCCGCTCACGCCGCCCGCTGCGGCGGCGATTTCAATGCGTTCGTGGCGGCGATATCGCAGGAAGCGGCCGCCGCCGGCGTATCGCAGGGGGTGATTTCGCAGGCGCTGTCGGGCGTCACGCAGGATCCGGCGGTGCTGGCCTTTGACCGCCGCCAGCGCGGCACCTTCAACAAGACGTTTGAGCAATACGTCTCGACCCGCGTCGGGCCCGGGCGCATCAAGATGGGGCGGCAGATGCTGATGAAGCACGCCTCGCTGCTGTCGCGGATCGAGAAGCAGTACGGCGTGCCGCCGGAGATCCTCGTCGCGATCTGGGGGCTGGAATCCGATTTCGGCAAGGGTGACGTCGGCAAGATGCCGGTCGTCCGCACGCTCGCCACCATGGCGCATGATTGCCGCCGCACCGAACTGTTCCAGGGCGAACTGATCGCGGCGCTGAAGATCGCGCAGCGCGGCGACCTGCCGCTGCGCGACATGGTCGGCGCCTTCGCCGGTGAAATCGGCCAGACGCAATTTTTGCCGTCGTCCTACATCAAATACGGCGTCGATTTCGACGGCAACGGCCACGTCGATCTGCGCCACAGCGTCCCCGACGTGCTCGCCTCGACCGCCAATCTGCTGCACGTCTCCGGCTTCAAGCCCGGCGCGCCCTACAGCGAAGGCACGCCGAACTTCGAGGCGATGCGCGAATGGAACAGAGCCACGATCTATCGCAAGACGATCGGGTTTTTTGCGGATCAGTTGGCGGGGCGGTAGGTCGCGGCAATCGCTACTGCGTAGGGTGGGTTAGGCGAAGCCGTAACCCACCATCTTCGCCCCCCACGCGGTGGGTTACGCTGCGCTAACCCACCCTACGATCCGCTCGCAATGGCGGCGGAGTGCGACAAAACAACACGACGGGCAACTCACTTCCGCTTTTCGGAAATCGTGTCAAGTCCAAAATTTCCGAAAATCGAAAATATTTTTCTTCCCTCCGACCCCAAATCACCTGCACATCAATAGCCATCCCGTCCCATTCAGAGGGGCGTCGGCCGTCGTCATGACGAGGGGCGGGGATGCGGTGGACGCTGAGGTTGCGATTGACGGTCGCGGCTGAAGCGTACGGCGAAAGCGTGTGGTCCTGACGCCCGTAACGGCGTCAAGTCTTTCGGGAGCCAACGCTTCCGAGGGGCGACGGTGGCAATAGAGGCCGTCTCACCGGGGAGAGCGCGTTATAAGCCGTAAAGCCACTGCGTAGGGAATGTCGGATGTTCTCCGCTGCCCTGTATGCTCGTGTGCAGCATTCTTATGCACAATCGCACGCGAGACCGCGGGTGCAGCGCGCATCCGGCATTCCCTGCGCCCTCTGGATTTTGAGAGGGCGGAACGAATTTGAAAACCTCGGTCGCTGTGCGACGCGAGAACGCGAAACTATATCCACGTCGTCCCGGCGAAGGCCGGGACCCATACGCCGCGGCCCATCGGTGAGATCGCCGGCGTTAGAGACCTTCTTCAACAACGACTGCCGCGGCGTATGGGTCCCGGCTCAAGGCCGGGACGACACCGAATGTGTGGCGAGCTACGAAACCTTCCCCGCATTGACAGCCTTTTCCAGCCGCTTGGCCAGCACCGGCCAATACGTCGCCGGGCGGAAGCGCTGCAGGAGATCCATGTACCACGCATCGTTGCCGATCAGAATCCGCGGCTGGTTTTTCTCGATGCCGAGGATGATGCGCTGCGCCGCCGCCGGAGGCGTCGTCTTTGCCACCGCATCGAAGCGGTCGATCGATTGCGCGCGGCGGGCATTATCGGTGACGCCGGTGCCGGTGCGGGAGTTGCGCGCGATGTTGGTGGCGACGCCGCCGGGATGCACCACAGACAATCGCACCGGGCTGTTGGCCATCGCGAGCTCATGCCGCAGGCTTTCCGAAAAGCCGCGCACGGCGAACTTCGCCGCGCAATAGGCGGTCTGGCCGGGCGGCGCGATGATGCCGAAGATCGAGGAGAGATTGACGATATGCGCCTCGCGCTGTTTTGCCAAAATCGGCAGGAATGCGCGCGTGCCGTGCACCGTGCCCCAGAAATTGATGTTGAACAGCCAGTCCATCTGCGCCTGTTCGATCTCGCTGAACTGGCCGAGCAATGCGACGCCGGCATTGTTGATCACGATGTTCAGCCTGGGATGCGCGGCGCTGGCGGCTTCAGCGAATTCCGCGATCTGGCCGGGCTCGCCGACATCGACGCGGTGCGTCGAGACCTTGCATTGGTTCGCCTTGGTGATCCCGGCCTTGGCGATCTCGGTCTTGGCGATCTCGGCGGCGACCTGCTGCAGCCCGGCTTCGTCGCGATCGGCGAGCGCCAGGTCGCAGCCGCGCGCGGCCAGTTCAAGCGCCAAAGCGCGGCCGATGCCGCTGGCCGCGCCGGTTACGGCGGCGGCCGATCCATTGATGGCAGTCATGCGAGGGTGGCTCCAACAGATGAGAAAACAGACAGGCCGCGCAGCAGTGCGGGTTCCCGCATCTTTCGCAAATTGGAACCGAACATAAAGCGATATTCCGCTTTAACCCCCGTCAGGTTGATGAATACCCATTCAGGGAGGCGAATTATGGGACAATCAAAACCCTTCCGGGCGACCGCACTCGTTGTCGAAGACGATCCGATGCAGCGGGAAATGATCTGCCTGTTGCTGGAAGAAAGCGACATGGACGTGATCGAGTGCGAAAGCGCGGAGGCCGCCGAACTGGTGCTGGAGGAGGCGGGGGCGAGCCTCGTCCTGATGATGACCGACGTCCAGCTCGCCGGCCACAAGAACGGCGTGGAGCTCGCGCATGTCGCCAAACGATTCAATCCGGACATCGATGTGATCGTCACCTCGGGCAAACCGCTGCGGCAGAAGCTGCCGGATGGCGCCCGATTCTGGGCGAAGCCCTGGGCGCCGCTCGACGTGATCCGCGAGGCGGAAAGGATGTCGATCGCCTGGAGCCGGATGGGCGAGGCGTAGTGGCCGACCCCATCATCTGTCATGGCCGGGCTTGACCTGGCTTGACCCGGCCATCCACGTCTTGGCGGATGCGCTGCTTTCGCAACCGGCCGCGCCATGATATGGCCGACCGGCGCCGCATTCGCAGCCAATGGGGTCTGATTGATGACATGGTCCTTCCTGCTCACCACGCTGATCGTGGTCGCATCGCCCGGCACCGGCGTGCTCTACACGCTGGCGGTGGCGCTGACGCAAGGCGGCCGCGCCTCGATCGCCGCTGCCTTCGGCTGCACGCTCGGCATCTTGCCGCAGATGCTGGCGGCGATGCTCGGGCTTGCCGCCGTGCTGCATACCAGCGCTTTGGCGTTCGCGGTGTTGAAATGGTGCGGCGTGGTCTATCTGCTCTTTATGGCCTGGCAGGCGCTGCGCGAAACCGGCGCGCTTGCGATCGACGCCCGGCCGGCGCCGGGCCGATCGAGCCGGCGGGTGATCGTCACGGCGGTGCTGATCAACATCCTCAACCCAAAGCTCTCGATCTTTTTCCTCGCCTTCCTGCCGCAGTTCATCGCGGTGGACGAGGCCTATCCTTTGGCGCGGATGCTGGAATTGAGCGGGGTCTTCATGGCGATGACGTTTGCGGTGTTCGCGATCTACGGCCTGTTCGCGGCCGGCGTCCGCGACCGCGTCATCACCCGACCCAGGGTGATGGCCTGGCTGCGCCGCAGCTTTGCGGCGGGATTTGCCGCGCTGGGCGCGAAGCTGGCGTTCGCGGAGAGATAGATGTTTTCGTCATGCCCCGGCTTGACCGGGGCATCCAGTACTCAGGGTCTGTCGGTGTGTACTGGATCGCCCGGTCAAGCCGGACGATGACCCCGGAAATAAAAAGCGGGCCCGAAGCCCGCTGCTTTCGAAATCGATGGTTTTGCAATTGGGAGGCTTGAAAGTGGAAGCCTTGAACGTACCTAGAGCCTCGAAAGTGAAGCCTTGAAAGTGAAGTCTCGAAGGTGGAAGCCCGGGCGGAACTGAGCGCCCCACCCGGGCCAAAATTCACTTCTTCGACTTGGCCTTCTTCGCCTTCTTCGCCTTTTTCGCCTTCTTCGCTTTCTTAGCCATAGTAAATCCTCTCAAGGTTTTAATGGATTGAAACGCGACTCCGAGGCATGCTTGGCGGAGGGCCAACCTCGCAACATCCTCGAGATCAATTGCAACAGATTCGCGGTGCGATGCCGCGTGCTGTCACGTCGCCGTCATCACGTTATCCACAGCTGTTATGCATTTTGACGTGCTTTTCCGCCGAAATGCCATTCGGTAGCGCCGATCGCGCCGCGCGCATCATGCTTAACGATGCCCCAACGCGCGCGCTCTTCATCAATTTAAAACCACGGTATTGATTAACCGGCGACGGTGAGAGTCCGTTAAGCGAGCAGGGCGCACCTTGTCCGTAAGACAACGGGGATTGTCGATCGGGGAAACGCCCGCGGAGGTGAAAGCCTTGAGCGATTTACTGGGGCGATCTAACAGGGGAGACGGGGCCGCAGACGTCCCGGGCACGCGATGCTGAGCGTTCCGACGCTGTGGACGGTGTTCGTCATCAATTTTCTCGCGCTGGGCCTGATCTGGGCCTACGTGATCCGCAGCTATCCGTCCTTCTATGCGGCGCGGTACTGGACCGCCTCTTCCTTCATGGCTGCCACAGGCGCGGCCGTCGCCATGCTGCGCGTCGTGACCGACGCACTCTGGCCGCTGCTGATCGCCGGCACCGCGATGATCGCAGCCCTCTGCCTTGCCGCGATGGGCGTTCAGAAATTCTTCGAGAAACCAGTGTCGTGGCGCGCCACCTGGCTGGTCCTGGGGCTGAGCTTCGCCGGCCTTTCCTTTTTCGTGTTCGCCTATGACAGCGCGCCGGCGCGCATCACCATCTTCACCATCGCCCAGGTTCTTCCGCTGGCGCTGAGCGTCAAACTGCTGCTGACCCCGCAGCAGGGCCGCGTCAATCCGGGCGCGCGGCTGGCGGCCATCGTCGCCAGCCTCATCATCGCCATTTACGGCATCCGGCTGGTCGGCGGCATCGTCGGCAACGTCAACTACATGCATTTCAGCCCGGTGCAGTCGGGCGTGATTTTGGTTATGGTATTTCTGTCGATGGCGCTGAATTTCGGCTTCCTGCTGATGGCGATGGACCATCTGCGCAATGAAGTCGCCGATCTGGCGTTGCTCGACGACCTCACCGGCGTCGGCAACCGCCGCCATTTGGTGCAGCGCCTGACTGAGGAATGCGCGCGCTCGGAGCGCAGCAACCAGCCGTTCGCGTTGCTGGTGATCGACCTCGACGGATTCAAGGGCATCAACGACACCTACGGTCATGCCGCCGGCGACGCCTGCCTGCAGCATTTCACCCTGATGGCGCAAACCCGCCTGCGCCCCGGCGACATGCTGGCGCGGTCGGGCGGCGACGAGTTCTGCATCGTGCTGCCGTCCTCGACCTTGCGCGAGGGCGCGATGATCGCGCGTCGGGTGCTGGAAGTGTGCCGCGCCGATGCCGAACAATGCATGGGCAAGGATATTCCGATCTCGGTCTCGATCGGCGTCGCACAATGGACCCGGGAGATGGGGGCGTTCCCCGACCGTCTGATCGCGGCGGCCGACCACGCGCTTTACGACGCCAAGAAGGGTGGCCGAAACTGCTTTGCGACCTACGAGCCCGCGCCGCCGCTGGCGCCCGGGATCGAAATATCCGTGCTGGCGGATGCGAGCTTGCGCAAGCGCGCCTGAAGCATGTTACTCAAGGGGTCGTCATTTGGATCCCTAGCGTATGAATCTCCGCCGCCTTGCGATTGCGCTCTGCGCCATCGCGCTCGCTCTTCCCGCATCCGCCCAAACGCCCGACCTCGCCACCATCGCGCGATCATCCGGCACGCCCGAGATTCCGGGATTGAAGATGGTCTGGCTGGCGCCATGGGGCGACCTTGCAAAGGCGCATCCCTGGCGCAACATCATCGTGCATCAGACCGAAGGCCCGGCCGGCTCGGCCCGTGGCGGCGCGCAGGCGCAGTCCAAAAATCCGACGCGGCGCGGCGTCATGGTCTGGGTCGAAACCGACGGCACCGTGTACTGGGCGGTGCCGGAAAATCTGGTGCCGACCCATGGCGACGGCGGCAATCGCAACGACAACAAATACATCGACAACCGCCCGACCTTTCGTCAGGTGGTCGGCAACAATTCGGTCGGCGTGGAATTCGCCGGCAATTTTCCCGACGTGACGCGCGGCCCCACCGAGGCGCAGGTGGCGGCGTGGCGCATCCTGGTCAAGGTGCTGCGCGCGCGTTACCGCATCCCGCTGACGCAGGTCTATGCGCATAACTGGATCGACTTCAAGGACGCCCGGTATTGCGAAGGCTGCGAGCTTGCAAAGCTGGCGCGGGAGTGGGGCGAGTAGGGATTTTTGGCAGCCAGCGAAGTATGGATCAAGAGCGCGATTTGGGCTATCATATTAGGCATGAAAACCGAGACGATCGAAATCGATGATAGCACTGCGACGGCGCTGAAGAGGCGGGCAGCGGAGCGGGGTGTAACCGTGCCCGAGCTGGTTGCCGAACTGGCGACGCTTGCCGTCAGCCCCGTCGAGGCCGATGTCGACGAGGTGGCGGAGCTGGATCGTCGCTGGCAAGCGTTTGAGACACAAGATTCAGTTGTATCGAACGATGACGTCGTACAGTGGCTTCAGACTTGGGGTACGCCAGCGTTCCGGAGCTGGCGCAATCGATGAGGTTGGAATGGTCGGACGCCGCCCTCGCCGATCTCGACCGCTTTGCTGAATTCTTGATCGAGCATCCTGCGCTCGCCGCAATCGTGGCTCGCGAGATCGTCGACAAGGTGCAAGTTCTATCGGAACATCCAAGGCTTGGGCGACCGATTGCGGGCAGGGAAGAATATCGCCAGATCGTGTTGCAGGGTCTCGGTGCAGCCTATGTAAAACGCTTGGTCATGCTGCGGGTATTTCACGCTCGGGAAGCACGAGATTGAAATGCTTGCGCTCCTCAAACCGGCTTCGCCATCCATTGGAAGATGCGGCTGATCAGGCCGGGCGGCCGCGCTGATTGGTGGTGATCCCAATGACTGGAGCAGGCTGAACGAGTCGACCAGCACCCAGGATTATTTGCGGACGTGTTATTGAACTCTGCTGTCATCGTCCGGCATAGCCGTTCGAAGAACGGCGTCGCTTCCGCTCCGCCTATGACCGGCCGATCCAGTATTCCAGAGGCCGCGATTATCGCGCGACATATCATGACCGCCGCGGCGTACTGGGTCCCCCGCTTTCGCGGAGGACGACACTGCGAACGTTGAACTACCAAACAACAAAAAGCCGGCGTTGCCGCCGGCTTTCGTCGTTCATTGCCTTGGCCGCGAAATTAGTGCGCGGCTTCGAGCACGGCGGCTTCCTGCTTGGCGATCGTGCCCTTGACGGCCGACTGCACCTTCTCGAAAGCGCGGACCTCGATCTGCCGCACGCGCTCGCGCGACACGCCGAATTCGGCGGCGAGGTCTTCCAGCGTCATCGGCTCTTCCGCCAGACGCCGCGCCTCGAAGATGCGGCGTTCGCGCGGGTTGAGCACACCGATGGCGCCGTTCAGCGCCTGGCGGCGATGATCGAACTCCTCGTGTTCAGCCATGATGGCTTCCTGGTTGGGCGAGTTATCGACCAGCCAGTCCTGCCATTCGCCGGCTTCACCGTCGTCGCGGATCGGAGCGTTGAGCGACGCGTCGCCACCGAGGCGGCGGTTCATGTCGATCACGTCCTGATTCGTCACGCCGAGGCGCTTGGCAATGATCGCCACCTGATCGGGGCGGAGATCGCCCTCGTCCAGCGCGGAGATTTTGCTCTTCGCCTTGCGCAGGTTGAAGAACAGCTTCTTCTGGTTCGCGGTGGTGCCCATTTTCACGAGCGACCAGGAACGCAGAATGTACTCTTGTATTGACGCCTTGATCCACCACATGGCGTAGGTAGCGAGTCGGAAGCCCTTTTCGGGTTCGAACCGCTTGACCGCCTGCATCAGGCCGACATTGCCTTCCGAGACGACCTCGGAAATAGGCAGGCCGTAGCCGCGATAGCCCATGGCGATCTTGGCGACGAGCCGGAGATGGCTGGTGACAAGGTGATGTGCCGCGTCGCGATCGTCATGTTCGCGCCAACGCTTGGCGAACATGTATTCCTGCTGGGGTTCCAGCATCGGAAATTTGCGGATCTCGGCGAGGTATCTAGAAAGGCCGGATTCTCCATTGAGAACCGGCAACGTAGCTGTACGGGCCATTGAGCGCCCTCCAGTGGTTCAGGCCCCCGATAGCGGCGGGCCCGGCAGGTGATCGCTGTGTTAAAGCCGACCAGGCTGCGATGTTCCGCGCTGGATATTCAGCGCAGGTGCAACATAGCCGAAAACGAACAAATAGGGAAGGAATGCTGACGTCACGTCCCCGTGTGGCAGCCATAACCTATTGTCATAACAACATTTTTCTGAAGAGCCTGCGTCATACGGCCGCTTCCAGTGCCTGTCGCAGGAGAAGCAAATCCTCCGGCAAAGCCGCTTCCCAGTGCAAAAATTCCGCTGTCCTTGGGTGTTCCAAGGCAAGCAGGTAGGCATGTAGGGCCTGCCGGTCGAGGGCGGCCAGGGCCGCCCGACCTCCGGGCCCGAGCTGGCCGGCCTTGGTCTTGAAGTGCGGGCCATAGACCGCATCGCCCAGCAGGGGATGGCCGATATGGGAAAGATGCACCCGGATCTGATGGGTCCGCCCGGTCTCGAGCTGGCAGGCCAGGAGCGAGGCGACCGCTTTGCCGTCCCGACCATTGAAGGCCGCCTGCAGCTCCCAATGAGTAACTGCTTCACGGCCGCTGTCGCGCACCGCCATTTTCTCGCGGGCAAAGGGATGCCGGTCGATCGGCGCGTTGACCGTGCCGCGCTGGCGGTTCGGCACACCCCAGATAAAAGCCAGATAGCCGCGCTGCATCGGTCCGGTGCGGCCATGGTCGGCGAACTGGGCGGTCAGTGATTGGTGAGCCCGGTCGTTTTTGGCGACGACCATTAACCCTGTCGTGTCCTTGTCGAGCCGGTGCACGATGCCCGGGCGGCGGACACCGCCGATGCCGGAAAGGCTTGCGCCGCAATGGGCAATCAGCGCATTCACCAGCGTGCCGGTTTCGTGGCCGGCAGCGGGATGCACGACCAGGCCCTTTGGCTTGTCGATGACGATAATGTCCTCATCCTCGAAGACGATATCGAGCGCGATATCCTCGCCCTTTGGCTCGGGCGGGGTGGCCTCCGGGACGTCGATTGTGATCGTATCGCCCTTGGCAACATGATAAGCGGGGTCGCGAATGGGGGTGCCCTTGGCGGTGACGGAACCGGCGAGGATCAACGCCTTCAGGCGTGACCGCGACAGTTCCGGGCGAAGCACCGCGAGCACGCGGTCGAGCCGGGGCGATCCCTCGTCGCCGCCGACCGTGACCTCCAGCCTCTCGCCGTTATTCGAAGACGTGACGTGTTCCAAAGAAGAGCCTTTGTATGACCGATACCGTTGTGCCCGAACCGACCCCCGAGCAGGCCGCGCTGTTTGCACGGGTGCGGCGGATGATGCTGATCGCAGGCCTGACCTCGGCGCTCGCCGTCGCCATCGTCCTGACCGCCATCGGCTATCGTCTTTATCGCAGCGAGGGAAGCCCCGCAGCGATATCAGATACCACGGCGAGCTTGCCGAAAGGCGCCCGTATCGTGTCCACCGGCGTCGCCGGCGACCGGCTTGTCGTGACCCTCGATATCGGCGGCGTAACCGAAATCCGCACATTTGATGCAAAGACGCTGAAACCCGTAGGGCAGCTGAAATTCGTGAGCGAGCCCTGAGCGGAGCGATCAACGGCCGCTCGTCGAATTCAACTTCAGAATGCAAGGTGATTTTTCGCGTAGCAGCAACGCCGGCAAGTTGGACGCTCGCCATTTTTTTGGCTGAGTTACACGCTCAGCTTGCGCCATGTCGGAATCCAACCCCAGCGCCGCGGTTCCCCTCAACACCATCGTTGAACACGATGCTGCGGTTTCCGATCCGACGCGGCGTGCGATGTTGCTGACGGCGCTTGCGACTTGCGCCTGTCTTGCTGCTCCAGAGCCCTCCGTTGCGGAGGATGATCAGCCCGGCAGCAATCTGCGGCCGCAAAAAGCCGACACGCTGGTGTTCTCGGAAGGCGACCACGCCGGTGAGGCCATCAAGCCCGAGGATTTGAAGCTTGGCGGGCCTCCCGTGCGCGCGTGGCCAAAGGATCCCAAGACCGCCGTGATCCGCAAGGGCTCGCGGTTGAACGAGCTTTTGGTGGTCAGGCTCGATCCAGCCGAACTGGATGATGACACGCGATCACGCAGCGCCGACGGCATCGTCGCCTATTCGCTGATCTGTTCGCACACGGGGTGCCCGGTCACCGGCTGGGTGAAACAGGCGTCGGGCGACAAGCTCGTGTTCAAATGTGCCTGCCACAACTCCGAATATGATCCGCGGGAAAGCGCAAAAGTCCTGTTCGGGCCGGCGCCGCGGCGCCTGGCGGCGCTTCCGCTGGCGATCTCTGACGGTGCGCTCACCGTCACCGCAACATTCATTGGAAAGGTAGGTACCTGACTCGAAGATGAAGCCGCATCGGGCATTCGCACGACCATGGAATGAATGAAAAAAAACAAAACAGGGAGGTTGCGTCTCATGACCACGAAGCATTGGTTATTGTCGAGCTCTGTCGCATTCACGTGCCTTGTCTCAGCCGCCGCCGGCGCGGGGCCGATCGAGAACTACAGCCCGGTGACGTCGGCCCGTCTCGAAAAGCCCGAACCCGGCAACTGGATGCTGTATCGCCGGACCTATGACGGGCAGGGCTACAGCCCGCTCGACCAGATCAACACTTCGAACGTCAAGGACCTCACGCCGGTATGGACCTTCTCGACCGGTGTGGTCGAAGGCCATGAGGCGCCGCCGATCGTCAACAATGGCGTGATGTTCGTCGCGACCCCGGCGGGGCAGGTGATCGCGCTCAACGCCAAGACCGGTGACGAGTACTGGCGATACAAGCGCCAGCTTCCTGACGATCTCTTTCAATTGCATCCGACCAACCGCGGCGTCGGGTTGTGGCAGGACAAATTGTACCTTGCGACAACCGACGATCACGTCGTCGCGCTCGACGCCAAGACCGGCAAGGTGCTCTGGGACACCAAGGTTCAGGACTACAAGAAGGGTCAGTACCTGACGCTGATGCCGCTGATCGTCGACGGCAAGGTGATCGTCGGCGGTTCCGGCGGTGAGTTCGGCGTGCGCGGATATGTTGTCGCTTATGATGCCGAGAACGGCAAGGAACTGTGGCGCACCTTTACGATTCCGGGTCCCGGCGAACCCGGTCATGAAACCTGGAGCGGTGACGACTGGAAATCGGGCGGGGCGCCGGCCTGGATGACCGGCAACTACGACATCGAGACCAAAACCATCTATTGGGGCACCGGCAATGCCGCACCCTGGCCGGGCAATACGCATCCCGGCGACAATCTCTACTCAACCTCGGTGCTCGCGCTCGCCCCCGAGAACGGAAGGATAATGGCATACTTCCAGTACCATCAGAACGATTCATGGGACTGGGACGAGGTCGAGGCGCCGATGCTGGTCGACCTGCAAAAGGACGGCCGCACCATCAAGAGCCTGATTCATCCGGGCCGCAACGCGATCTTCTGGGTGCTCGAGCGCAAGGCGGACAAGATCAACTACGTCAGCGGCTGGCCCTTTGTTCACACCGACGTCTGGAAGGGAATCGAGCCGGAGACCGGCAGGCCGATCGTCGATCCCGCGCACAAGCCGGTGATTGGCAAGCGGGTCGAGTTCTGCCCGTCACTGTGGGGCGGCAAGGATTGGCCGTCGGCGGCCTATAGCCAGAAGACCGGCCTGGTCTACGTGCCCGCCAACGAGAATTTCTGCGGCGGCTTTACCGGCGAGAAAGTGCCGCTGGTTGCGGGCCAGCTTTGGCTCGGCACCAAGCCCGAGGACATCGGCCTCAAGGTTCGCCCCGGCGCCGATCATTTTGGCGAACTGCAGGCGTGGGATCCGGCCACCGGGAAAAAGGTCTGGCAGCAGAACTTTCCCAAATCGCAACTGTTCGGCTCGGTGACCGCGACGGCGGGAGATCTCGTTTTCGTTGGCGGCACCAACGACCGGATGTTCCGTGCCTACCACGCCAAGACGGGCGAGTTGCTGTGGGAGCAGAAGACCAACTCCGGCATCGTGGGCATGCCGATCGCCTATGAGGTCGACGGCACGCAATATATCGCCGTGCAATCCGGCTGGGGCGTGGACGCGCAACGCATCCAGGACGCGCTCGCGACCCAGAACAATGTGGGTGTCGAGAACAACGTGCCGCAAGGCGGCGTCGTCTGGGTGTTCGCCGTCAAGAAGTAAGGGCCGAACAGTTCGACGGGGGTGGCGTAGAAAGCGGCGGGTTCAACCCCGCCGCTTTTTATTTCAAGTCATTTGCCTTTGGAATCGACCTTCGACTTTTCGGTTTCGTTCATCTGCTTGATGGTCGGATCCCGGCTGGCTTCGCCGGTGGTTTGCGTCGTCGTGGCGGCCGGCCCACTGCTTGGAATCGAAGTCTGGCCTGACGGCGTCTTCGCCGGCCGCGTTGCCGTTGCGTCCGGCGCCGTGTTGGTCTGGGCGCTCGCAGCCTGCACGTCAAAAACAAGGACGCTCGCCAGCAAGGCTGCCGCGAGCGTCCCCAACTTCACCATCGTGACTTTCATCGACCTTTTCATCGACCTGGCTCCTGTCAGATCGATGAAAACGGCCTCGGCCCCTTAACGTTCCTTGTCACCCCTCCAGTTGCTTGCCGATCGGCAGGCTGCGGATGCGCTTGCCGGTGGCGGCGAAGATCGCGTTGATCAGGGCCGGCGCGAACGGCGGCACGCCGGGTTCGCCGACGCCGCTGGGCGGCGTGTCGGGGCCCGGCGGCACGATATAGACGTGGGTCACCAGCGGGGACTCGTCCAGGCGGATCACAGGGAAATCGTCGAAATTGCCCTGCTGCACCTTGCCGTCCTTGAAGGTGATCTCGCCATGTTTGGCAAGGCTCAGCCCCATGATCGCCGCGCCCTCGATCTGGGATTCGATGCGCTCCGGATTGACATAGGTTCCGCAATCGATCGCGGTATCGACCCTCGGCACTGTGAGCTTGCCCTTGTCGTCAATGGCGACCTCGACGATGGTCGCGATGTAGCTGACGAAACTGCGGTGCACGGCGATGCCGAGCCCGTGGCCTTTCGGCACGGACCGTCCCCAGCCGCCCTTGTCCGCGACCAGCTCCACCACCTTGCGCAAGCGCGCGGTGTCGATCGGATAGCTGCCGTAGGGCTCGCCATAGTTCCAGGGGTCCTTCACCGACGACAGGTTGACGAGCCGCGGCGATCCGATCAGCTCCAGCAGCATATCCTTCGGGTCGCGCTTGGTCGCAGCAGCGATTTCGGCGACCATGGACTGGACTGCGAAGGCGCGCGGGATGTTCGACACCGCGCGGAACCAGCCGATCCTTGTATGTGCCGCGGCCTCCGGATTCTCGCATTGCAGGTTGGCGATCTCGAACGGATTGTCGATCAGTCCCATGCCGAGTTCGAACGGCGCCGCATGCTTCGCACCAGCTGCGAAGGTCGAGGCAATGGTCGGGGCAACACTGCGGTGCCGCCACGCGATCACCTTGCCGCTCTTGTCCAGCCCGGCCTCGATGCGTTCCAGCGAAACGGTGTGCAGGAAGCCGTGACGAACATCGTCCTCCCGCGTCCATTGCACCTTCACGGGTGCACCGAGTTCCTTCGACAGCAGCGCCGCCTCGATCGCGAAATCGCATTTCGATTTGCGCCCGAACCCGCCGCCGAGCAGCGTAACGTTCACGGTCACGTTGGCTTCGGGGATGCCGAGCGTCTTGGCGACGTCTTCGCGCGTGCCGCCGGCACTCTGCACCGGCGCCCAGATCTCGCACCTGTCGCCTTTGACGTCGGCGACCGCGACCGGCGGCTCCATGCTGACATGCGCCAGATGCGGCAAATAATACTCGCCGGTTATCACCTTGTCGGCGCCTTTCAACGCCGCATCGGCGTCGCCTTCCTTGCGCACCACCAGCCCCGGTTTTCGCGCGGCCTCCTCGAGCGAAGCCCGGTAGGCGACGGAGTCGTATTTGCCGTTGGCGCCGTCATCCCAGACGATCTTCAGCGCGTCGCGCCCCTTGATCGCCGCCCCGGTGTTGCGGGCGATCACGGCAACGCCGCCGAGCGGCTGGAATTTGGATGGCCACGGCCAGCCCTTGACCTCCAATACCTTCTCGACCCCGGAGACCTTCATCGCGTCCGCCGCGTCGAACGACTTCAGCTTGCCGCCGGTCACCGGCGGGCGGGCGATGACGGCGTATTTCATGCCCGGCAGCCGAATATCGGCGCCGTACTGCGCCTTACCGGTGGTGATGTCCTTGAGGTCGACGATGCCGATCTGGCCCTTGCCGAGATAGCGGAAATCCTTCGGGTCCTTCAGTTTCAAGCCTTCGATGCCAGGCACCGATTCCTTCGCGGCATCGGCGGCAAGCTCGCCGAAGCCAAGCTTGCGTCCGCTCGCAGCGTGGACCACCTCGTGATTGCGGGCCTTCACCTCGGTCGCCGGCACGCCCCAGCGCTTGGCGGCGGCGGCCTCCAGCATCGAGCGCGCCGAGGCGCCGATCTGGCGCATCGGCATCAGATAATGCCGCGTGCTGCGCGAGCCGTCGGTATCCTGGTTGCCGTATTTGGCCTCGTTGCCGGGCGCCTGCTGGACCCGGACGCGCGACCAGTCGGCTTCCATCTCTTCGGCGACGATCAGCGGCAGGCTGGTCCGCACGCCGGTTCCCATCTCGGCGCGGTGGCCGATGATGGTGACGATGCCATCGGGCGCGATCGAGACGAACACGCGTGGATCGACCACGGTGCCGTGCGGCATCGCCCCTGCGCCGGTCTCGTAGGCGGCGAAAGCCGGGCGCGACATCACGGGCGCCGCGAGCGCGAAGCCGCCGGCGATGCCAAGGCCTTTCAGGATGCTGCGGCGGGAGACGTTCTCGACCTTGAGATGCCGCTCAAAGCCACGGAGTTTTTTGGGATTGGTGAGAATATTCATGATCACACCCCCGTCGACGCCAGACGCACGGCGTTCTCGATGCGCTGGTAAGCGCCGCAGCGGCAGATGTTGCCCGCCATCGCTTCGCGGATCTGGTCATGGGAAGGCTTTGGATTGTCCATCAACAGCGCGGCGCCCTGCATGATCTGGCCGGTCTGGCAATAGCCGCATTGCGGGACATTGAGCTGGCGCCAGGCCTTCTGCACCGGGTGATCGCCGGTGGGGTGCAGGCCCTCGATGGTGGTGACGTCGCGGCCGACCACGTCGGAAACCGAGGTGATGCAGGCGCGCACGGCCTGCTTGTCGATGATGACGGTGCACGAGCCGCACAGGGCCTGGCCGCAGCCATATTTGGTCCCTGTCAGTCCCACCTCGTCACGGAGAAACCAGAGTAACGGAAGATCCGGATCGCCATCCCAATTTTGTTCCTGGCCGTTTATCTTTACCTTGATCATGGCTGTCCCTCGCTCTTTTTAAGCTGTTGATCTGTTTGCGGCGCGAGCCGGAACACATTTCCATTCGCTCGGATCGCCGCGCGGGTTTCCCTGCCCAGGCAATATTCCAAGGCAGTTTTCCCAAGGCAGTTTGCGGTTTGCGGATGTCCTTTCGCGATTTGGCCTGGCCGGCCTCGGCATCAAGAATACGGTGATGCTATCAGACGTTAACGCCGCGGTGACTTCACAGACAGGTGTTTGGGATGTGCCGTTTGTCAGAAGCAGGGCTGCGGGGAAGTTGCCGGGTTTTCACGCCACAGTGGAAGCCGGGCAACAGACAAGGTCTAGTTCGCCCGGCAGATGGTCAGGGATTCCGCCGTTTTCGGGCCTCGATGCTGGCTTTTGCGGTGTCGTTATGAGCCCATCCGCCCCACAGCCATCTTGCGGCGGGCCGATTTCACGGCTATTCCCTCTGCCGTACGCTCCCTTCGTCTAGCGGTTAGGACGCGGCCCTCTCAAGGCTGAAACAGGGGTTCGATTCCCCTAGGGAGCGCCAAATTGCACCATATTTCGCGAAATTCGCGATGGGAGTCCCGATCGAGCGTGCCAGCCCCTCGATCGAGTGATCTTGCAAGCGATGGTGCGCAGGAGTCTTGCCCCTGGCGCGGTGGCTGTTTGCCATCTTAGAGGCCTTCGACTGCAAACACTTGTCAATCTACCGGCGTCCATTCGGCGCCGCACACGATCTGCTCATTCCCGCTCCATCATGTCGGCGATCGCCTTGATGCGGCTTCTGGCGTATTTCGGCAGGCCGGCGCTCAGCGAATCGCCGCTGTTGAAGGAGCTGTTGCCCATGAGCAGTTGCGCGGGCACGAGGTTTCGCAGAACGGGGGTCTTGCTGTATTCCCTTTGCTTGTTCAGCACGTCGTTTCTGACCACAATCAGGATGTAGACCGTCGCGATGGCGGCGTCCCGCTCAGTCGGATGTTGTTGCAGAATCGCAAGCAGCTTGCCGAACTGGATGACCTGGTTGACCCAAAAGATGTTCTGCTCGAGCCCGCCGGTGACTGTGGAGTCGAGCCCTGTCAGGCTCGGCAACTCGGCAAGGTGCGGCTGCGTGACCAACCCGATCTCACTCTGGAACTCGATGAAATCCGGAATGGGCTTTTTGCTCTCCTCGCGCAGCTTGTTGGCAAGCTGAATGCCCGCCGGAATTTTCCCTTCGAACATGTAGCGGGACTGCACGCAGATCGCTTTCGTGTCCTCGCACCAGCGGCGATTCGGCGGACGGTTGTGCGCGGCGACGCCCGTGTCCTTGTTGGGAACAGCATCGCCCGCCGTGATCGGCCGGTGCTTGACCGCCGGATCGATCTGCTCGAGGAACGCGACATTCGCATACCGCGACAGATCCAATGCCGCTGCCGGTCTTGGAAGGCGAAACCGCGCCTCTGCCTGGTAGACTGAGAGCGTCAGCTTCGTTTGCTGATTGAGCGTGGGCTCAACGAAGCTCGGGAAGAGCGAGAGGAAGCGCCGCTGCACCGGACGTGAGCGGGCCCAATCGTCGAAAGGAATGAGTCCCGTCGAGGAATCGGCGAGCTTGTCGTTGCGCTGGTCAGCGAAGATGACTGTGCGAGGTTTGATCTGTGCAATCGGAACGCTGGCGGCTGCGGGCACGTCCTCCAGCCGGAATTCCTGCGCGGCCGCGCCCGTGCATGTGGCGACGCAGGCGGCGATGAGGGCAGCGGCACGGTGCAGTCTCATGGCGTCAATGCTCAATTCAGCCGCCGCCAGAAATAATCGGGATCGACTCGGAGCGGCGGTCGCGGGAGGCGGTCCTCGTCATCGGGATTTCCGCGCCAAGAGGGATATTCGCGCGGACCAAGACGCCAGTTCGGGAATTGAAAGGGCAGCCGGTTATCGCCGTAAAGGCGGTTATCGTAGGACCACGGCTGGAATGGCCCCTCGTCTCCGTCATGACCGCCACGATGGGCGTAGCTTTCTGCACGCGAGACGATCCGAAATTGCGTATCATCGATTCTGCCCGACGGATCCCTCTTGAGGTACTCGGTGAAAGCGCGCCCGGAGCCGGCCGGTGCGGGATCGCCGGTATGGGAATCGATCGACAGAGCAACGAGCTGACGCATGGCTTCGCGCGAAGGGCCGTTCAACGCCGTCCTGGGAGCGTGCAACTCCCAGGCTGCCTGCGCGATCGGCTCGAACATCGGCAGCGCCACTTTCCCTCCGGTCTGGCCGCGCCCAAGGGTGCGACGCCCGCCGTCGCCATTGTCGTAGCCGACCCAGATGGCGATGGTGACGTCATTTGTGAAACCGACGAACCAGGCATCGGCCGAATTATCAGTGGTACCGGTCTTGCCGCCGACATAGGGCGAGAGATGCTTCACTACGCGCGCAGTTCCGCGCGCGAGCACGCCCTGCAGCATTGATTTCAACTGGTAAAACGATGCGCGGTCGGCGAAGCCGATCCAAGATACCGCATGCGGATCGTGCCGGTAGATTGGGCGGCCGTCCTGTTCGATCGTTTCGATCGCATGGGGCTGGGGTCGTGCGCCTTCGTTGGCGATCGCCGCATAGAACGCCGCAAGGTCGATGAGCCGCACAGTCTGGGCACCGAGCACGAACGGGTAGTAGCGCATGCATTCCTTGTAGAGCTGCGCTTCCATCGCGAGCAAGCAGACCTGGTCGAGGCCTCGCTCGGCGCTGTCGTCGAGACCGGTCGCGAGCAGTTGCGCGGTAGCGAGATTCCGGGAGTTTTCCAGCGCACGCCGCAGTGTAATGGCGCCCGAAGCGCCGCCGTCATAGTTCTTCGGCGACCAGAAACCGCGCTGGCCGGAGGCCGTCGCCCCGATCGGTGCCAGCGTCAGAGGTTCGTCCATCACCAGCGTGTTGGGCTGCAACCCCTTCCGAAGGGCGGCGAGGTAGGTCAGCGGCTTGAAGGTGGAGCCGGGTTGCCGCAGGCTCTGGACGACGCGGTTGAGCTGGCTTGCCGGATAGGAAAAGCCGCCCGCCATCGCGAGAATGCGGCCGGTTTCGTTCTCGAGTACGAGCGCCGCTCCCTGCACGTTCGGTCGAATGCGCAGATCGGCACGCGCCGCTTGCTTACCATTGGCTTTGCGCACCTGCACGTAGATCACGTCGTACGGCTTGAGACTGCGCCGGATCGCGGCGCTCCAGGTGTTCAGCGGCAGGATGCTTCCATCGGTCAGGCCGACGTTGATCGCATGGCTGCTTTTGCCACGCGTATTCTCCAGGACGACCGCCGATTCCCAGTGAACGTCATAGAGAGGTAGCCGCGTCGTCTTCAACGCCACGAGCCAGGCCGGTTCCGTGGCCCTCAGGTCAGCCGCACTCAGACGAACAGCATTGGAAATGTTCGCCTCGGGTCCCTCAAATTTGTACCGATTGGTGTTCAGCTCGTACCGCGCGAGGCCCTCCTGCAATGTTGCTTCGACTGTGCGCTGCAAGGCCGAGTTGACGGTCGAGCGCACCGTGTAGGAGGAACTGGTGAGAGTATCGAGGCCCGCGACCACCTTTGCCTCGCGGGCGACGTGATCGACGAAGTGAAAGCCGAAGTCCCGTCGCGCCGGCCGGTACTCGACAAGCTGCGGCAATACTGCTTGCGCCGCGGCGGCGTCGATCATGGCGTCGTTCTGCATGCGGCCCAGCACGTAGGCAAGCCGCTCGCGCGCGCGCTCAGGGTGGCGGTCAGGATTGAAGTAGTTCGGTCCCTTGGCGAGCCCGGCGAGTAGCGCGCCCTCGACGGCGGAGAGCGCCTTGGCTGGTTTGCCGAAATAGCTGCGCGCCGCCATCTCGATGCCCCAGGCTCCGCGACCGAGATAAATCGAGTTGAGATAGAGCTCGAGGATTTCCGCCTTGGTCAGGGCGCGCTCCATCCGCGAGGCAACGATCATTTCGCGTAGTTTTCTTTCGTAAGTGATGTCGTTGCCCACCAGCAGATTCTTGGCGACCTGCTGCGTGATGGTCGAGCCGCCCTGCGGCCGGCCCGGATGCGTGAAGTTGCCGATGAAGGCGCGGACCAGCCCGCGCTCGTCAATGCCCGCGTGTTGGAAAAAACGCTTGTCCTCGGCGGCGATGAATGCGTTGCGCACCTCCTCTGGGATATCCGCAAGCTTGACCCAGACGCGGCGGTTGTTCGGCTCGTAAATCTCGGCAAGGCGCTCGCGCTTGTTGTCGAGGACTACGCTGGTGCCAGGAAGCCTGAGGTGCTTGAGCTGCACGGCGTCGGGCAGATCCTTGACCGCGCCGTTGTAGAAAGCGATGACCTGGCCAAGATCGACCGGCGATCCTTCCACTTTTTCGACTTTGCAGAACTCCCTGTAGGTCACGTGGAGGTCGGCCAGGTTCAGTCCTTTAAGCGCCTTGATCTCGCTGCTCAGTGCCTCCTTGTCATCCATGGCAGTGGCAATCAGATCGTCGAGGTTGATGTCCTCGATGTCGAAAGCCTTGCGCATGTGGTCGCAGCCGGCATTCAAAAGCTGCGCCACCTCGAAGCGGTCGCGCACCGCATCGAATTCCGTCTTGACCCCATCCGGCCGGGTAGTGACCTGGCTGAAGGCCAGCGCCGTGGCGAAGATCTTGATGAGAATCGAGTCCATGACCTGCCGACGGTCGAAAAAGCCGCCTCCGTAAGGTCCCGTTCTTGTAGAACGATACTATAAACAAGGCTGTGTTGAGGAAAAAGTTCCCGAGGTGCCGCCGCCCGCTTTTCCGAACCTTCAGCACCGCTCCGACTTGGCCGGGCCCGCGGAACCAACGCTGCGGCCGGTGCGTTCTAAAAATACCATATTGGCAGCGCAGTCATGAGTACCCCTCTTCCAGTCGTGCTTGCCGCGGCGCTCTTCAGCACCGCCATCGCCACGACGCCTGCGGATGCCGCTCCTCGAAAAAAGAACCCTGCAGCGAGCGTCGCTCAGCCGCCCGCCGACAGATTTTTGGCCTGCGATGTCCGGGTGCGAGACTATCTTCGCGAAGGCGGCGCGGCGATACGGGTGACCAAGATCGAAGTGGACGATGCCCGACTGCAGTTGAACATTCATCATGAGTACGGAGAGGCGGGAAAGTCGTCTCGAAAATACCTCCGCGGGGACACTGAAGAAGAAATGCGCAAGAATCTGCGCGGAATATTGGACGAGTTCGCTGCGGCTGCGAAGGCCGCAACGACTGGTCGAGCTTGGTATGTGATCGCTGCCCGCAAGGTCATGCCGGACCTCCGCGACAATTCGGGCGAGACCACGAATCCATGGACGGCCATCGTGCTGGCAGATTTCGAGGGAAAATGCAGACCCATCACGTTCTATCAGTCTGTCGACCGGAACAAGCTCGATCCTGAACTGAGCAAGAAATTGGATGAGTGAATTTTTTCGCTCGAAGTGATTTGCGGTCGTAGCGACGGCTACTGGACGCCAGTTTGCAGTCTTGGCGGCGAGGCTCGGTTTTCATAGCCTTGAGGGCAGGTTTGGGCAGCCGTTCTGAAACGCTTTGGAAGTTGCTGCCCAAACCCGGAGCAGGCCGGGCTTTTACCACACGCTCCGCGTGCTGATATCGGTAAGAAAGATCGACCGCGGTGCAACAGGCAGCGGTGGATCCGTCGGGCGCGCCCCTGCGCAAAAGCGCGCCCACGCTGCAGCAGACTGCCGGCGCTTGCTGCGGCCAGAAAGCAAGATGACAAATTGACGAGATGGTGGCAGACTTGGTTTCGAGACCAAGCGCGGCAAGAAAAACCAAGAAAACGATCGCCAAGGTCACGTCGTCAAAGGGAGGAGAGGGCTCATGAAACGCTTGTTTCTGGGATCGCTCGTCGCTGCCCTGATGGCATCGGCGTTTGTCGGATCCACTACTGCAGTCATGGCGCAGACAAAGACGCTGAAGATGCAGGCCTCATGGCCGGCATCGCTCACGCTCTATGATAACTTCACCTACTTCGCCGAGCGGGTGAACAAGCTGTCCGCGGGCGCGCTGAAGATCGAGACGATGCCCGCCGGCCAGGTTGTGCCGGCGTTCGAGGTGCTCGACGCGACCCACAAGAAGGTGCTCGACGGATCGCATGCGTGGGCCGGCTACTGGACCGGCAAGAACAAGACCGCGATTCTGTTCACCGGCGGTCCCGGCGGCACCTTCGGCATGGACTACATGGACGTGATGGGCTGGTTCTATCACGGCGGTGGCCTCGATCTTTACAACGAGTTCTATCAGAAGGAGCTCAAGCTCAACGTCGTCGTGTTCCCCATCCTGCCTGCAGGGCCGCAGGCTTTCGGCTGGTTCAAGAAGCCGATCCAGACGATCGAGGACATGAAGGGAATGAAATGCCGCCAGACCGGCATGGCCGGCGAAGTCTGGCAGGCGCTCGGCTTCAGTGTGGTCAACATGCCGGGCGGCGAGATCATTCCCTCCGCACAGCGCGGCGTGATCGATTGCGCGGAATGGGTCGGCGGCATCGAGGACATGCAGCTCGGCTTCCACAACGTCTGGAAGTATCACTATTCGCCCGGCCTGCACGAGAACGTCACGGTCGGCGAAATCGTGATCAACGGCGATGTGTGGAAGGAGCTCAGCCCGCAGCACCAGGAAATCATCAAGTCGGCTGCCAACGAGGCATTTCTCGTCTGGTGGACCAAGTGGCAGCGCCAGAACGCAGATGCGCTGATTGAGATGCAGCAGAAGCACGGCGTACAGATCCTGCGCACGCCGACCGAGATCCTGCTGGCCTTCATCAAGAAGTGGGACGAGATCGCGGCGGCCGAGGGCGCCAGGAACCCGTTCTTCAAGAAGGTGCACGACTCGCAGAAGACCTATGCCAGCGCTGTGGTGCCGTACAAGCGGTCCTATTTCCCGCCATACTCCTTCATGGCGAACTACTACTTCCCGGTCGAGAAATAGGACCTCGTCCGAGGGCGGCCGGTTTGGCCGCCCTCCATTGCCTGCATCGCGCCGCAAGGCGCGAACCGTAGGGGGAGGGATGGCTGAGGCAACAGACAGGCAGTCGCCGGCGCTGCTGACCATGATCCGGATCATTGACGGCTTCACGGATCGGACCGGTACGATCTTCTCGTGGCTGGCGGTACCGCTGGTTCTGGCCGTCGCCTACGAGGTTGGAGCGCGTTACCTGTTCAACGCGCCGACCGTATGGGCCTACGACGCAACCTACATGCTCTATGGATCGCTGTTCATGCTCGGCGCCGCTTACGCGCTGCACAAGGGCGCTCATATCCGCACCGACTTTTTCTGGGAGAAGTTCTCCACCCGCAGGAAGGGCCTGATCGACACGATCTCCTATATCGTCTTCTTCTTCCCGAGCCTGATCATGCTGTTGCTGATCAGCTGGAACGAGTTTCATTACTCCTGGCAGATCAACGAGACGTCGGACCAGACACCGTGGCGGCCGGTGCTGTGGCCGTTCAAGTTCGTCGTGCCGCTCGCCTGCATCTTGCTGCTGATCCAGGGCGTGTCCGAGTTGATCAAGAGCATCTACATGTTGCGCACCGGCGTCGAGCTCGAGCACAAGGAGAAGGTCGAGATATGACCGCAGAAGCGCTCATCGGCCTCATCATGCTTCTGGTGCTGCTCGGAGCGATCTTCATCGGCGTGCCGATCTCGTTCACGCTGCTTTTTCTCGCCTTTGCGTTCGGCTACGTGGGCATGGGTGCGACGGTCTTCGACCTTGCCTACTTCCAGACCATCGGCCTGATGAAGGAGGAGCTGCTGGCCGCCGTGCCGCTGTTCATCTTCATGGGCTTCATCACCGAGCAAGCAGGGCTCATGGAGCGCCTTTTCACGGCGTTCCGCATGCTGCTTGCGCCGGTGCGCGGCGCACTCTTCCTCGTCGTCATCCTGACCTCGACCGTGTTCGCGATGGCGACGGGCATCGTCGGAGCCGCCGTCACCGTTCTTGGCATCATGGCCTCGCCGATCATGATGAAGGCGGGTTATGACGCCAAGCTTTCGGCGGGCACCATCACTGCGGGTGGCACGCTCGGCATTCTCATTCCCCCGTCGGTAATGCTGATCGTGATGGGGCCGGTGCTCGGGGTGTCGGTCGCCGATCTCTATGCTGCAGCCTTCGGGCCGGGCTTCCTGCTGGCCGGCCTCTACATCGTCTATCTGATGGGCCGCGCCTTCCTGAACCCCAAACTCGGGCCGCCGGTGCCAATGGATGAGCGGATCTACTCGGCGGGGTACATTGCGCGCGAGGTGATCGTCGGCACGCTGCCCCTGCTCGGGCTCATCACGGCGACGCTCGGCTCGATCATCGGGGGACTTGCGACGCCGACGGAGGCCGCCGGCATCGGCAGCGTCGGCGCGCTGACCCTGGCGATCGCATATCGCAGGTTCTCGCTCGGCGGACTGCAGCGAGCGCTGATCTCGACGATGGCGACGTCGAGCATGGTGCTGCTACTGGCGGTCACGTCGAACATTTTCGGTGCGGTGTTCGCCCGCCTCGGCTCGGCGAACTGGATCACCGAGACGATGCTCGGCCTCCAGTTGCCGACCGGCCTCATGCTGATTGTCGTGCTGTTTCTCATTTTCCTGCTGGGTTGGCCGTTCGAGTGGCCAGCCATCATCCTGGTGTTCCTGCCGATCTTCTACCCCGTCGTGAAGGGCATGGGCATCGACCTCATATGGTTCGGAGCATTGGTTGCGGTGGTGCTGCAGACCGCCTTCCTGTCGCCGCCGGTCGCCATGTCGGCGTACTATCTCAAGCAGGTGGTCAAGGGCTGGAGTCTCGCGACGATTTACGCCGGCATGTTCCAGTTCATGATCCTGCAGGTGATCTGCGTTGGACTGATGATCGCCTTCCCCGGCATTGCGACCTGGTTCCCGCAGAGGCTGCACGAGGCATCGCGCAGTCAGGTCATCCCCGAGGAGCACAGGAAAATCCTGGAACAGCAGAAGCTGGCACCGTCCCTGGAAGACGACGACTGGCTGACGCCAAAAAAGAAATAGCCGGCACAGGCCGCATCAGCAGCTTGCTACGCGCACGACGCTGGGTTTGCGTAATTTGCGCAGAATCGCGTGAGTGTTGAGGACCACGCGGCGTACGCGGCCGCACCGCACTTCAACCGGCAGGCGGATCGGTTCGGCGCAGTGTCGTTACCCAGATGACGCGCGCTACCTGCTGCGTCGGATTGTCGAACATGTGCGGCACGATGCTCGGGAAGCGGAAGCTGTCGCCGGCCTCCAGGACATGGGCTTCGTGGTCGAGCCACAGACGCAGGCTGCCCGACAATATGTAGCCCGCCTTTTCACCGGTGTGCTGGAAGAAGTCGGTGCCCGACGAGCCGCCAGGGTTGAGCGTGAGTTCATAAAGTTCGAGTTCACCCTTCTCGGCAGGGGTGAGCGCTTCCTTGACGACGCCGCTGGCGGTGAGCCGAAGCAGCCGACGGTCATTCTTCCGCACGATGTAGCGCTGCGGTTCGCCGGCGTCGGTTGCTCCGAAGAAATAGGAGATCGGCACGTCGAGAGCGATGCTGAGAAGACGCAAGGTGCGCACGGACGGCATGGCGAGCGCGCGTTCGAGCTGGCTGATCATGCCGGTGGACAGGCCGGTACGTTTGGCGACGTCCTGAATCGAGAAGCCTGCGCGCTGGCGCAGCAGCCGCACCGTCTCGCCAAGCCGCCGCTGATCGACCGCGTCGTCGCTTTCGATCGCCTGGGCGTTCTTCGGAACGCTCACGCCGCCGCGGCCAGCCATGTCGCTCTCCCGTACATCGTCTCAAAGCCCCAACCGTTTCTGACCCACCCGGAACAAGCGGCGATCAGTTTCATCGAACAATCGGACCATACCATCAATGTGATTGACTCGTTTATTTAGCTATGATGAAATTTGGATGCAAATAATTAGACGTACTAAAGCTCAGCTAACCTCTGCGTTGCCGGGTTTTCGAGATCGGGCACGGGGGATCGGTACCGCGCGCGAAAACGGAGACGGTCATGGCGGACGAAACGGGCAAATTCGACATTCCCGCATTGGGCAACTCGGCCTTCGGCATACCGAACCGCCGGCAGTTCATGCTGCTTGGCGCGGGCGCTGCGGCGGGGCTGAGTGCCACCGCCTCCGCCTTTGCCCAGACCGAACGTCCGGGCAATCCGCCCGCCAAGCCACGCGGGCAGGTGATCGCGGCCCTGTCGCAGGAGCCGACCGTCTTTCATCCCCTGATGCCCGGTATCGAGGTCGATCAGGGCGTTTGGTGGCAAGTCTTCTCGCCGTTGTGGTTCATCGATCCTGATGGAAACTTCGTTCCTGACCTGGCCCGCGAAGTCCCCACCATCGAGAACGGCGGGCTGTCGGCCGACGGTCTGATCTGGAAGATCAAGCTGCGCAGTAACGCCAAGTGGCATGATGGCACGGCGTTTACGGCCGATGACGTCAAGTTCTCCCTTGAGCTGATCAACAACACGGATTTCCGCGCGCGCAACCGCGTCGGCCATAACCTGGTCAAGGACATCAAGGTCGTCGCGCCCGACGAGGTTCATTGGCGCATGGAGGCGCCGTATTCGCCCTATATGTCGATCCTGTCGCTGACCTGCATGGTGCCCAAACACATCCTGGAGAAGGTCTCGGATCCGAACAGCTCGCCGTTCCACAATGCACCGGTCGGGACCGGACCGTTCCGTTGGGGCGAGCGCGTGCCTGGCGACCATATCCTGTTGCACGCCCATACCGGCTACCACGGCAAGGGGCCTTATCTGGAGCGCGTCGTTTTCAAATACATCCCGGACCTGACCGTCCTGTACACCCAGTTCCGCACCGGCCAGGTCGACTACACCGGCTTGCAGGGAATCCTGCCGAACTTCGTGCAAGAGGCGAAAACGCTGCGTGGCCGCAAGATTTTCGTGTCGTCGACGGCCTCGGTGGAGCATGTCGCGCCGAACCTGGATTTCGGTCCATTCACCGATCGCACGGTGCGCGAGGCGCTATATCTCGCGATCAACAAGAAGGCGATCATCGACGCGCTCAATTACGGCCTGCCGACGCAGACCGAGAGTTTTGTGCCGCAACAGGCCTGGTCGTTCCAGCAGGGCCTGCCGCAGCACAGCTACGATCCGGCGAAGGCCAACGCGCTGCTCGATGCGGCGGGATGGGTCCGCGGCGCAGGCGGCATCCGCGAGAAGGGCGGCGCCAAGCTCGAATTCACCAATTCGACCACGTCCGGCAACGCCGTGCGCGAGCAAACCCAGCAGCTGCTGATTCAGGACTGGCGCGCGATCGGCGCTGCGATGCGCGTGAACAACATGCCGGCTGCGGTCATCTGGGGCGAGTTCTGGCAGCAGTCGAAGTTCAACTCGGTCCTGGTGTCGGTGAACTTCATGCTGGGCAGCGATCCGGACGTGACGCCGCGCTTCGGCTCGGGCGCCATCCCGGCCAAAGGCGGACGCGGCTTCAACACCTATCAATACCAAAGCCCGGAAGCCGACCGGCTGCTCGCCGAGGGCGCCAAGCAGTTCGATCTTGCAAGGCGCAAGGCGATCTATGGCGACCTTCAGAAGCTGATCCGCAACGACCTCGCGGTGCTGCCGCTGTTCCAGGGCACCATCACCGAGGGCGTCAAGGAAGGATTGCAGGGCTTCCGGCACAACATCAACGCCTCGTCCAACTGCTGGAACATCCGCGAATGGTACTGGACCTGACGCGTTTGATCCGGGGGATTGCCTGAATGGCCCGTTACGTCGCCAATCGCCTGATGCAGGCGATCATGTTGCTGGTGATCGTCTCGGCGCTCGGCTTTGCGATCCTCCATCTGGCGCCTGGCGGCCCGCTCTCGCAATTCGCCGCCTCGGCGCAAATGACGCAGGAGGACCTCGATCGCGTCACCAGGCAACTGGGTCTCGATCGTCCGCTGCCGATCCAGTATCTCGACTGGTTCGGTCGCATGGTCAGGGGCGACTGGGGTCGCTCCTATCGGGACGGCGAGGCGGTGCTGTCCGTCATCGGCTCGCATCTCGGTGCCACGCTCGAACTGATGGCGACCGCGACCCTCATCGCGGTTCTGCTCGGCTGCTGGATCGGCGTGCTCGGCGCCGTGCGCCGCTATTCCTTGTTTGATTCCCTGGCAACTGTCGGCGCCATGATCGCGCTTTCCATTCCGACGTTCTGGTTCGGGCTCGTCACGATCTATCTGTTTTCGGTGAAGCTCGGCTGGTTGCCGTCCGGCAACCGGCATACGATCGGTGACGGCTCATTTCTCGATCTCCTGCATCATCTGATCGCACCGGCCGTCGCGCTGGCGCTCGTCGAGACCGCCATCTGGGGACGCTTCATGCGCTCCTCCATGCTCGAGGTCATCAACCAGGATTACATCCGCACGGCGCGCGCCAAGGGGATGCCGGAGTGGCGCATCCTGACGGTGCATGCCTTGCGCAACGCCCTGCTGCCGATGATCACAGTTGCGGGCCTTCAGTTTCCAACATTGCTCGGCGGCGCGCTGGTCACCGAGACCGTCTTCACTTGGCCTGGCATGGGCCGGCTGTTCCTCGATTCGATCGGCTATCGCGATTATCCGGTCGTGATGGGCATCCTGATGTTCTCGGCCATGATGGTGCTGATCGGCTCGCTTCTCGCCGACATCCTTTATGCCGTCGTCGATCCTCGGATCCGGGTGGGATAGGCGATGAGCACCGCAGCCCTGCAGACCGTCCAACTTGCTCCCGGCCAGGCCGCCTGGCAACGCTTCCGCCGTCACCGGCTGGCCTTGGCGGGTGCCGTGACTATCGTCATCCTCGTGCTGGGTTCGGCGTTCGGCCCTTATCTTTTGCCGTTCGACGACACCTATATCGACATCATGAAGCGGTTCGCGCCGCCATTGTCGGGAGCGCACATCCTTGGCACCGACGAACTCGGCCGGGACGTGCTGGCGCGGCTGATGATGGGAGGGCGCGTGTCGCTCTCCATCGGCATCGTCGCCATGACCATCGCCATGGCGGTCGGCATCCTGGTCGGCGCTTTCGCGGGCTTCTATGGCGGCGTCATCGGCGCCGTGCTGATGCGGTTCGTCGATGCCGTGCTGTGCTTCCCGGCGATCTTTCTGCTGCTGGCGCTCGCGGCGCTCACCGAGCCGGGTCTGATGACCACCACCTTGCTGATCGCGGCCACCGCGTGGATGAGCGTCGCGCGCGTTGTGGAAGCGCAGGTCCGTTCGCTGCGCGAGCGCGAGTTCGCGATCGCCGCCGTCGCCTTCGGCTCGTCGAACCTGCGGATCATGTTCCGCGAACTCGTACCAAACGCCATGGCGCCGATCGTGGTTGCGGCGACGCTCAATGTCGCCAAGGCGATCCTGCTCGAATCCTATGTCAGCTATTTGGGTTTCGGCATTCAGCCGCCGGCCGCGAGCTGGGGCAACATGCTCAACAATGCGCAGATCTACATGACGAGTGCGCCCTGGCTTGCGATTGCGCCGGGCATTGCCATCACGCTCGCCGTGACCAGCTTCAACTTCCTCGGCGACGGACTGCGCGACGCCCTCGATCCGCGCATGAACATCCCATGAAGCGCCAACTAGTGCGTTTTCCAGCGAAGTGGATACCGGTTCACGTGAAGAAAACGCGTCAGAACAAAAACCTAGAGCCCGTTCCGATACAATCGGAACGGAAAAGGCTCTGCCTTCGATCAACTTTACTGTCAGGAGAGTCTCATGTCCCCGCAACTCAGCCGCATCACAAGCGACGAGCGCTTGCCGACGCATGCCGATGTCGTCGTCATCGGCGGTGGCGTCATCGGTGTTTCGGCGGCCTATCACCTGGCGAAGAAAGGACACTCCGTCGCGCTGATCGAGAAGGGGCATGTCGGCGCCGAGCAGTCGAGCCGCAACTGGGGCTGGTGCCGCCAGCAGGGCCGTGCCCGCGCCGAGATCCCGCTGGCCCGCGAGGCGCTGCGGCTGTGGGAGGACATGCAGAACGACGCCGGCGTCGATGCCGGCTTTCGGCGTACCGGTGTCTTGTTCCTGACCAAGAACCCGCAGGAACTGGCCGCGTGGGAGAAATGGGCCGAGATCGCCCGCGAACAGCAGGTTCATTCAACCGTCTTGTCGGCGGCCGAGGTCGCCGAGCGCGTGCCCGGCAATGCCGATAGCTGGGTCGGTGGTTTGCACACGCCGAGTGACGGGCGCGCCGAGCCTTCGATGGCCGTGCCGGCGCTCGCGGCCGCCGCGCGCAAGCACGCTGTAACGATTCATCAGGGCTGCGCGGCGCGCGGGCTCGAAACCCAGGGCGGACAGGTGAGCGCGGTCGTCACCGAGAAGGGAGCCATTCGCACGCAGTCCGTGCTGCTGGCGGGAGGGGCGTGGTCGTCGCTGTTCTGCCGGCGCCACGGCATCGAGCTGCCGATCGGCCTCGTCAACGCCACCGCGTGCCGTACCACGCCGGCGCCGGAAATCACGATGGGCGCGCTCGGCACCGACTTTTATTGCATTCGCCGCCGCCTCGATGGCGGCTTCACGCTGGCGCTGCGCGGCCGCGGCACGGTGGAAGTGTCGCCGGATCTGTTTCGCTATGCCAAAACCTTCTGGCCGACCTACAAGCAGCGCCGCAAGGGACTGAAGCTGTCGTTTGGAAAGTCGTTTTTCGACCAGATCATGCGCGGCACCAGCTGGAGCCTCGACAAGCCTTCGCCGTTCGAGACCGAGCGGGTGCGCGATCCCGCGCCCGACATGTCGCTGGTCACTTCGGCGCTCGCGGCGCTGATCAAGTCAAATCCCGAGTTGAAAGGCATCGAAGTCGCGGAGGCCTGGGGAGGCACCATCGACACGACGCCCGACACCATTCCGGTGATTTCTCCTGTCGCTGCGATGCCAGGGTTTTTCCTCGCGACCGGCTTCAGCGGCCATGGCTTCGGCATTGGCCCGGCAGCCGGCAAGCTCGCTGCCGACCTCGTCACGGGCGAAACGCCGCTGGTCGATCCGGCGGCCTACAGCCATATGCGCCTGATCGACGGCCGGCCGCTGGCGCCGGTCAGCCTGTTCTAGCGGTGCCGGATCGGGGCAGCTCGCCATGACATTCCTCTACAAGGCGAATGCAACCCGCGGCCTCGAATGGGCCCGCCATTTTGCGGCGCGCGCCCCGGAGCTGCCGTTCCGGCTCTGGCCTGATATCGGCGATCCCGCAGAGGTACGCTATCTCGCGGTATGGAGCCCGCCGGAAAACATCGCCACAACCTTCCGCAATCTCGAACTCGTCTTCTCGGTCGGGGCAGGGGTCGATCAATTCGATTTCTCGCAGCTCCCGCCTCATGTTCCGCTCATCCGCATGCTGGAGCCCGGCATTGCGGAAGGCATGGTTGAATATGCCACCATGGCCGTGCTCGCACTGCATCGCGATCTCGTGCACCTCATCGCCCAGCAGCGCCAGCAGATCTGGCGCGAGATCCGGATCACGCCGGCGGCGAAACGGCGTGTTGGCGTGATGGGCCTCGGCCTGCTCGGTCAGGCGGTGCTTGAACGGCTCAAACTATTCGGCTTTCCGCTTGCGGGGTGGAACCGCTCCCCACGCACCATAGAGGGTGTCACTTGTTATGCGGGCCGGGAGACATTGCTGGATTTTTTGGCGCAGACCGACATCCTTCTCTGCCTGCTGCCGCTGACCGATGAAACCCGCGGCATCCTGAATATGAGTCTGTTCGAGGCACTGCCGCACGGTGCTCAACTCGTCAATGTCGGGCGGGGCGGGCATCTGGTCGAGGCAGACCTGATTGCGGCGCTGGAGCGCGGCCTGTTGTCGTCGGCCGTTCTTGACGTCGCCGAACAGGAACCGCTGCCGGCGGGCCATCCGTTCTGGAACCATCCGCGCATTCTCCTCACACCACATATCGCAAGCATGACGACGCCGGAAACGGCGGTCGAATTCGTGCTCGATACCATCGGTCGCCACCGCCGCGGTGAAATCTTGCCGGGGCGTGTCGATCGTGACCGCGGCTACTGAAACCGTGCATTGAAAGCTTCAGGATGAGTATTGGCCCAAGCGGACTTGACCATCTCGCCACCGGCGTGAAGCCGGCCCAGGCAGCGGGTTCGCCGGTGCTGTCGATCGCGGGTCTGACCACCTCGTTCATCCGCGACGGGCAATGGATTCCCGTCGTCCGGAACGTGTCGTTCGACGTTGCCGCGAAGGAGACTGTGGCGATCGTCGGGGAATCTGGCTCGGGCAAGAGCGTCACCGCGCTCTCCATCATGCGGCTCATTCCGCAGGAGAGCGGCCGCATCGTGGGCAGCATCAAGCTCGCGGGTCGCGATCTCCTGACGCTGCCCGAACAGACCATGCAGGATGTGCGCGGCAACGAAGTTGCCATGATCTTCCAGGAACCGATGACCAGCCTCAATCCGGTGCTGACCATCGGCTTCCAGATCGCCGAAGCGCTGATCTACCATCGGGGCATGTCGCGCGCGGCGGCCGAGGCCGAAACCGTTCGCCTGCTCGAGAGGGTCCGCATCCCGGCGGCGAAGTCGCGTTTCCATGAACATCCCCATCGCTTCTCCGGCGGCATGCGCCAGCGCGTGATGATCGCCATGGCGCTGGCCTGCAGGCCGAAGCTGCTCATCGCCGACGAGCCGACCACCGCGCTCGACGTCACGATCCAGGCGCAGATCCTCGAACTCCTCAAGGTTCTGCAGGAAGAAGAGGATATGTCGATCCTCTTCATCACGCATGACATGGGAGTGGTGGCCGAGATCGCGGACCGCACCGTGGTGATGTATGACGGCCAGGCGGTGGAAGCCGACAGCACCGCACGGATCTTCGCCGCGCCTTCGCATCCTTATACCCGCGCGCTTCTCTCCGCTGTGCCGCGTCTCGGCTCCATGGAAGGGCGGGCGCGGCCGATGCGATTTCCGATCGTCGACAAGGTAACGGGAACGTCGGATGAACCGACGGAGACGCCCGATACGGTCGCCGCATCAGAACGGCCGGTGCTCGACGTCGCCAACCTGACCACGCGGTTTCCGATCCGCTCCGGCCTGTTCGGCAAAGTCTCGGGCCGCGTCCATGCGGTGGAGAACATATCCTTCAGCGTGCACGCCGGCGAAACACTGGCGCTTGTCGGTGAGTCCGGCTGCGGCAAGTCGACGACGGGTCGGTCCATCCTCAAGCTCGTCGAGCCGGACAGCGGCTCCGTGCGGGTCGATGGCGAGGATGTCCTCGGCATGGGCGCCTGGGCTCTGCGTGCGTTGCGCAAGCGCATGCAGATCGTCTTCCAGGATCCGTTCGCGAGCCTCAATCCGCGCATGTCGGTCGGCTCGGCGGTCGCCGCGCCGCTCTATGCCCATGGACTGGCTTCTTCGTCGCAGGCGCGCGACAAGGTTGCCGATCTATTGGTTCGCGTCGGACTGACGGCGGATATGGCGTCGCGCTTTCCGCACGAGTTCTCCGGCGGGCAACGCCAGCGCATCTGCATCGCCCGCGCGTTGGCGCTCGGGCCCAGGCTGATCATTGCCGACGAGGCGGTCTCGGCGCTCGACGTCTCGGTCAAGGCGCAGGTGGTCAATCTGATGCTCGACCTTCAGGCGAGCATGGGCCTGGCCTATCTCTTCATCTCCCATGACATCGCGGTGGTCGAGCGGATGAGCCACCGTGTCGCTGTCATGTATCTCGGCGAAATTGTCGAGATCGGACCCCGCGCTGCGGTGTTCGGGAATCCGCAGCATCCCTATACCAGGAAGCTGATGGCGGCCGTACCGATCCCCGATCCTGCGCGCCGCGCCGAGAAGCGCGGTGTATCCAACGACGAAATCAAAAGTCCCGTGCGCGCGCTCGACTACCAGCCTCCGGTCCGCCAGTACCGCGAGGTCACACCGGGCCACGTCGTCCAAGTTTGGGACGAAGAATGGTCGGGCTAACTGGTATCCCGAATCGCTTGTGAGCGCGCCTGCTCAGCCCTTCACCATATCTCCGAGCAAGTTCGCCGCCACCGTCAGCTTCGCGAGCGTCAGGCCGCTGGCCACAATCTCCTCGACCGAGCGGCGAATGCGCGTCGCTTCAGGATGAGCCGCCAGCCAGCTCCCGGCGGCCTCCTGGCCGCATTGGCCGGTTGCCAGCATGTCCGCAGCCAGCCTTCTTTCGGCGGCTGCGATCTGGTCAATGGCGCGATCAATGGCGAGACGTTCGTAGTTATCGTTGGCCGGGACGCTGCGTGCCGCGGCGATAAGGCGATCGAGACGGAAATTAGCCTCGGCGGCGAAGAAGGTAGCGGCGGCGTCGCCGATGGTCCGGCTGGTGCGCTCCGCTACAGTCACGATATCCGGTGCCGAGACCAAGGCGTCGAGATCGGCGAACTCGCCTGCGACGTCGGCTGGGACGCCGGCATCGATCAGGTCCTGCCGTCGCTTGCCGCGCCCGGCCAGCAAGTCCTCCGGAAGGGTCTTGTCGAGCCCAGCGACGATCTCGCGGATGCTCGGGCCGAAGCGCGCGATGACCGGGTCCAGACCGGCCTTGAAATCGACGTTGCGCACATACCAGACCATCCGTGAGAGCAGGAGATCCTGAATCGCGGCGTAGAGGGTAAGTTGCAATTGCCCGTCGATGCGGGTGTCGAGCGCATCGATCGCGTCGTTCAGCCGCTTCAGACCGTAGGATTCATTCACCGCCACGAAGGCCATGACGATGGTCGACGCCTCGGCGTCCGTCTCGTCGATCAGGCGCACGACACATGCCGGGCCGCCGCGATTGATGACGGCATTGGCGAGACTGGTGGCGACAATCTCCCGCCGAAGGCGATGCTGTTCCACTGCAGCGGGGAATTTGTCCTTAACCTCGCGCGGGAAGTACTGAGACAATTCGCGGGCAAGATACGGATCGTCAGGCACGCTGGCGGCGAGCAGATCGTCGTAAAGCGTCAGCTTGGCGTAGGCAAGCAGCACGGCAAGTTCCGGCCGAGTCAGGGATTGGCCGCGCCGGGCGCGTTCGGCGATCGCCGCGTCGTCGGGCAGGAATTCCACAGCGCGGCTGAGAAGGCCGCGCTGCTCGAGCGACTGCATCAGGCGCGTGAGGAATCCGGTCTCTGCCAGGCCCTTGCGTTCGGCCAGCGAAAGCGCCAGCGTCTGCAGATAATTGTTACGTAGCACCAGGGCGCCGACCTCGTCGGTCATCGCGGCCAGCAGGCTGTTGCGGTCAGCCGCACTGAGGTGTCCCTCGCGCTCGGGGCGCGCCAGCGCGATCTTGATATTGACCTCGACGTCGGAGGTGTTCACGCCGGCCGAATTGTCGATCGCGTCGGTGTTGAGCCTGACGCCTTTCTGCGCAGCTTCGATGCGGCCGCGCTGGGTCACGCCAAGGTTGGCGCCCTCGCCGATCACCCGGGCACGGATATCGGCGCCGGTGACGCGGATCGGATCGTTGGCGCGATCGCCGACCTGATCGTCACTTTCCCCCGACGCGCGGATATAGCTGCCGATGCCGCCAAACCAGAGCAGGTCGACGCGCGCTTTCAGGATCGCCGTCATCACCTCGAACGGCGTGGCTTGCGGCTTGTCGAGATCAAGCAGGCTGCGTACTTCCGGGGCGAGCGCAATGGCCTTGAGAGAGCGCGAGAACACGCCGCCGCCTTGCGAGATCAGCCCCTTGTTGTAATCCTGCCAGCTCGACCGCGGCAGGTTGAACATGCGCAGGCGTTCGGCGTGGCTGACGGCCGGGTCGGGCGAGGGATCGATGAAGATGTCGCGGTGATCGAAAGCCGCGACCAGCCTGGTCGCCGGCGACAGCAGCATACCATTGCCGAACACATCGCCGGACATGTCGCCCACGCCGGCGGCGGTGAACGGCATGGTCTGAATGTCGGTGCCGAGCTCGCGGAAGTGGCGCTTCACCGCTTCCCAGGCGCCGCGCGCCGTGATCCCCATCTTCTTGTGATCATAGCCCTGGCTGCCGCCGGAGGCGAAGGCATCGCCGAGCCAATGGTTCTTCTCGGTCGAGATCGCGTTGGCGATGTCGGAAAAGGTGGCGGTGCCCTTGTCGGCGGCGACGACGAGGTAGGGGTCGTCGCCGTCATGCCGCACGGTGGAGTCGGGCGACACGATGTCGTCGCCGTCGAGATTGTCGGTGAGTTCGAGCATGGAGCGAATGAAGATGCGATAGGCTTCGGTGCCTTCGGCCATGAAGGCGTCGCGATTGGAGGGCGGCGGCAGGCGCTTGGGCACGAAGCCGCCCTTGGCGCCGACCGGCACGATCACGGCGTTCTTGACCTGCTGGGCCTTGACCAGGCCGAGGATCTCGGTGCGGAAGTCTTGCGGCCGGTCAGACCAGCGCAACCCGCCGCGCGCGACCTTGCCGAAGCGCAGATGAATACCTTCGACACGCGGCGAATAGACGAAGATCTCGTAGAGCGGCCGCGGGGCCGGCAGGTCCTCGATCTTGCGCGCGTCGAACTTGAACGAGATTACCGGACGCGGATGTCCGTCCTGGCCGATCTGCCACAGATTGGTGCGGATGGCTGCCTGCACCAGATTGGTGAAGCGGCGCAGGATGCGGTCTTCGTCGAGCGAAGCGACGGATTTGAGCTGCTCCTCGATCTCGGTGAGGAGGGTCGCCTCACGTGCCGAGCGCTCGGCGTCGGTGGCGGCGAGGCGCGGATCGAGGCGGGCCTGGAACAGCGCGACCATGCTGGCGGTGATCGCGGTGTTCCTGCGCAAGGTCTCCCACATGTAGTCCTGGCTGAACGGCGCGCGGATCTGGTGCAGGTAGCGGGAGAGCGCGCGGATGGTCGAAACCTCGCGCCAGCTCAGGGCCGTACGCAGGATGAGGGCGTTGTATCCGTCGGATTCGGCCCGATCGCCGACCACCGCCATGATCGAGGCTTCCAGACGATGGCCGAATTCCGAGCTGATCACGATCGGCTTGCCGTCGTTGGCCTCGATCGTCATGTCGTGCAGCCATACCGGCGCCGGCGCCGGCATGGCGCGAGGCACGATTTGATAGGTGCGCTCGTTGACGACGCGCAGGCCGTGATGTTCGATCACCGGCACCCGGTACGACAGCGACAGGGGCGCGCCAAGCGAGAAGACCTTGAGACCGAAGCGCGTTGGATCGTCTTCGCCCTCGATGTGGTGGGCCGAAATCGCCACCGGTCGCGCCGGGGTGAGCTTTTCGATGGTGGCGATATCGGCAATCGCCTGCGAGGTGCCGAAGGCCTCGGTGTAGCCGCCAGTGAAGGCCTGGGCGTAACGGTTGGCGAGCATGCGCGCTCGCATGCCGTCGGTGGAGGCGGCGAGCGCCGCCTTCAGCTTGTCGCCCCAGGTCGCGGCGATGGTGCTGATCTCGGCTTCCAGCGCAGCGCGCTCGACGACAGGCGTTTTGCCGTCATAGCGCCCGATGATGTAGTGGACGCGCGCAAGCGATCCCTCGGGGAAGGAAGCGTACGAGGCCGCCAAGCGCCCCTTGTAGACCTGCGCCAGGAAGTCCCCGACGCGCGTGCGCACATCGGTGTCATATTTCTCGCGCGGGATGAAGACGAGGATGGAGACGAAACGGTCGAACTTGTCGGCCCGTGCCAGCGCCCGCACGCGGGGACGCTCATAGAGCGTCAGGACTTCCATGACGAAATTGTAGAGCGTTTTGGCATCGAGCTGGAAGAGCTCGTCGCGTGGATAATCTTCGAGGATATGCAGGACCGCCTTGCCTGAGTGACTGGCTGGGTCGAAGCCGGCGCGCTGCAGCACCTGTTCGACCTTGTGGCGGACATAGGGGATCTGCCGCGCCGAGCGGGTATAGGCACCCGAGGTGAACAGGCCGACGAGGCGCAACTCGCCCTCGAGCCGCCCGTCGGACGCATAGAGCTTGATGCCGACATAATCCATGCGGACACGCCGATGAACACGGCTGTTCACATTCGCCTTGACCACCATCAGAACGGTCGGCTCGCGCATGAATTCGCGGATTTCCGGCGTCATGACCACCATTTCGGCGCCGCGGCGAAGAACCTTCACATCGGGATCACGCAGGATGCCGAGGCCTTCGCCGGTGCTGATGTCGTCCGGCGCATCGGCGTCGGGCGAGAATCGATATTCGCGCAAGCCCAGGAAGGTGAAATTGTCGGCGCAAAGCCATTGCAGGAACTGGTTGGCTTCGGCGACCTCGTCGATCGGCAGCGGCGGCGGATTGGAGCGGAAGGTCATGATCGCCTGCTCGACCCGGGCGCGCATGGCCCGCCAGTCGCCGACGCAGGCGCGCACGTCGTTGAGCGTCCTGGTCATGCCCTCGATCAGTTTCTGGCGGTCGGCATCGGCGTCCAGGCGCGCGATGTGGAAATGAATCAGGCTTTCGCGTTCGCCCTTTGCTCCCTCGGGCAGCGCTTCGCCGTGGAAATGCTCCAGCTTGCCTTGGTCGTTGCGCTCCACGGCGATGATCGGGTGGGCGACCAGCGTGACCTCGATGCCCCGCTCCGCGAGCTCCGCCATGGTGGAATCGAACAGGAAGGGCATGTTGTCGTTGAGAACTTCGAGCACGGAAATCTCGCGCCCGTCGGGCATCATCGGATTGACGACACGGATGTCGGCACGGCCCGTCGTGCGTTGCTGCACATGCTCCCAGGCCTGTTCCGCCAGGAAGGCCAGGGAGGCCGCATCGTAGTTGGCGAGGTCCTCGAGATTGGTATGGCCGAACAGATGCTCGGCAAAGGATCGGGGCGCCTTGCCTGGCTGCACGTTACCCGCAGCTTCGCGGATCAGGGTCGCCCGGGCCTTGTCGTCACGCCACGACGCCATAAGGTCCTCCATTTCTCTCGCCGTCTGACCGCAGCCGCGATCGTTCGCTGGATTCTGGAGTGCATCTCTTTGGGCGCATCGCTTTGGCCGGGATTGATCGCGTACGCGCAATCCTCGGTCTCGGAGCCTCAGCAGCCCTTGATGATTATGCCATCAAATCTCGAGAAACGCATCTTCAGTATGCGTTTCAGCCGGCTTCGAGAGGGCTTGACTTACTGGCAGGTAGGTTATCGGAGGTCGGGAAAAGTCACCCGCCGCGGCGAATTCGCGCAGCCTTGCTGATCGGCGAGGCCGAATCTTGCGCGGTTGATCGAGGCTCCGCCGGTGGCAGTAAGCTCACCGGCGGTCGTAGACGATGGCAAGGGTCAGGCCGCTTTGGTTTTCGATTTCGCCACGTGGGTAGCGATCGCATCCATCAGCGGCGGCGACAGGCAATCATAGGGCTCGAGCCCGAGCTCCGTGAGGCGGGCTCTGATCCCCGCCATGTCCGACGGAGCGACGCCGGCTTCGATCACGGACGATACAAACGCGGCAAACCCTGGTGCCGCCGAACCGGCTTCCTGGAATAGTTCGGGGTGGATGAAGTCGAGGCCGTAGAACGGATGTCCCTTGTTCTCGATCCGGCCGTACATATGCGTGCCGCAGGCCTTGCAGGCGTGGCGTTGGATCGCCGCCGACGCATCGACGATTTGCAGCTTGTCGCCGTTTTCCAGCACCGACACATTCTCGCGCGGCACGACCGCCACCACCGAGAAGGTTGCCCCTGCCGGCTTCCAGCATTTGGTGCAGCCGCAGGCGTGGTTGTGGGCGACATCGCCCTTGATGCCGACCTTGACCGCCTTGTCCGAGCACTTGCAGACAAGGGTGCCGCCGGCAAAGCTGCCCGATCCCTTCTTGACGCCGCTGTCGACCGATGGGTGGATGTGAACAGTCATGGGCCTATCCTCCTTATGTTTGACGTTCTTTGGCTTTAGAAAACGACGACCGAGCGGATCGACTTGCCCTCGTGCATCAGATCGAAGCCCTTGTTGATCTCTTCCAGCGTGAGGACGTGGGTGATCATCGGGTCGATCTCGATCTTTCCGTTCATGTACCAGTCAACGATCTTCGGGACATCGGTACGGCCGCGCGCGCCGCCGAACGCAGTGCCTTTCCACACCCGGCCGGTCACCAGCTGGAACGGCCGGGTCGCGATTTCCTTGCCGGATTCCGCCACCCCGATCACGACAGAGACGCCCCAGCCGCGATGGCACGCCTCGAGCGCCTGGCGCATCACTGTCGTGTTGCCGGTGCAGTCGAAGGTGTAGTCGGCGCCGCCGTCGGTGAGCGTAACGAGATGCGCAACGATATCGCCGCCGACCTTGGTCGGATTGACGAAATGGGTCATGCCAAAGCGGCGACCCCATGCTTCCTTGCTGTCGTTGATGTCGACTCCGATGATCTTGTCGGCGCCGACCATTTTGGCCCCCTGAATCACGTTGAGCCCGATTCCGCCAAGTCCGAACACCACCACATTGGCGCCCGGCGTGACCTTGGCGGTGTTGACCACCGCGCCGACCCCGGTCGTCACACCGCAGCCGATGTAGCAACTCTTGTCGAACGGAGCGTCTTCGCGGATCTTTGCCAGCGCAATTTCCGGCAGCACGGTAAAGTTCGAAAACGTCGAGCAGCCCATGTAGTGGAAGACGGGCTTGCCCTTGTAGCTGAACCGCGACGTGCCGTCGGGCATCACGCCCTTGCCCTGCGTGGCGCGTATCGAGGTGCAGAGGTTGGTCTTGCCGCTCAGACAGCTCTTGCACTGGCGGCATTCGGGCGTGTAAAGCGGGATCACATGGTCGCCCGGCTTCAGTGACGTGACCCCCGCGCCGACCTCGCGAACGATGCCGGCGCCCTCATGGCCGAGGATCGACGGAAAGATTCCCTCGCTGTCGAAACCGTCAAGCGTATAGGCGTCGGTGTGGCAAATCCCGGTCGCCTTGATCTCGACAAGGACCTCACCAGCCTTCGGCCCGTCGAGGTCGACCTCGACGATTTCGAGCGGCTTTTTTGCTTCGAAAGCCACAGCTGCGCGCGTCTTCATTCTCAACTCCACTTTTCGTCTTGAGGGCGCTGCAAGGACACCTGTCCCCCGCGCTCACTCCGGATGATCATTTCCTGCCCATGCAAGAATTCTCCGCCTCGGTGTAGGCGTCAGGCTTGTCTTCTTTCTTGGCAGGACGCACGCGCCCGACCGCGTCATTGGCGCGGGCGCGCAGATAGATGTAGAGGTCGTCCATGTAGCAGGCGACGTTCGGATTATCGCCGAGCGCCGGCATCACGTTCTCCTGCGACGAACTCACGTTCTTGCGGCCGCTCGCGACAACGCCGACGAAGTCTCCGTAGCTCATGGTCTTGACCGAATCGGTGAGGGCTGGGGCGTAGGTCGATCCCATCCCGTCGGGGCCATGGCAGACATGGCATTCCGAGTGATAGCGGCGGTATCCGGAGTAGGTGTACCAATCCACCGTGCCGTCAGGGGCGACCTTGAAGGTCGGAGTGCCTTCCTTGTCGAAGTACTTTCCGTCCTCGGACTTGACGGCAGTCGGATCGACCGCGTCTGCAGCGAGGGTAATTCCGCCAGATACCGCGAAGATCATTGCGGCGCCCACAAACCAGATTTTACGCAAGAGATTGTCCTCGGGATTCGTTGGGAAGTGCTCCGGCGCATGGAGCCAGTCCATGCGCCGGAACGTAGATGGTTCGGCTTACTGCGGCAGGGCGAATACGGTCAGTGATCCGCCGAGTGCCGTGTAGTTGCTCAGGGCGGCGTAGCCGCCGACCGCGCCGAGACCAGCGGTCGGATCGGTCAGACCGGCCGCAAGGCCGATGCCCGCCCAACCACCGACGCCGGACAGAACTGCGATATACTGCCGGCCGCCCTGCTCATAGGTCGTGACGTTGCCGATGATGCCGGACGGGGTCCTGAACTTGTAGAGTTCCTTGCCCGTCTTGGCATCGACTGCCTTGAGGTAGCCTTCGAGCGTTCCGTAGAACACCACGCCGCCGGCGGTGGCGAGCGCACCGGACCACACCGAGAACTGCTCCTTGTTCGACCACACGATCTTGCCGGTCTTGTTGTCCCAGGCAATGAAGTTGCCCATGTGGGATTCGCCGGGAGGTGGATACATCGAGAGCGTCGCCCCGACATAGGGCTGGCCTGCGGTGTAGCTCACCTTGAACGGCTCATAGTCCATGCAGACGTGGTTGGTCGGCACATAGAACAGCTGGGTGTCCGGCGAGTAGGCTGCCGGCTGCTCGTCCTTGGTGCCGAGCGCGGCCGGGCAGATGCCCTTGGTATTCTTGTCCTCGCCGGTCTGTTCCGTCGAATATTGGGCGACGACCTTGGGGCGGCCGTAGGTCGGCGAGCTCTTGTTCATGTCGACGCCGGTGGTCCAGTTGACCTTCGGGTCGTACTTCTCGGCCACCAGCAATTCACCGTTGACGCGGTCCATCGTATAGGCGAGCCCGTTGCGGTCGAAATGGGTGAGAAGCTTGCGCTCCGTGCCATTGATCTGCTGATCGCTCAGGATCATTTCGTTGACGCCGTCATAGTCCCATTCGTCATGGGGCGTCATCTGATAGACCCAGCGGGCCATCCCGGTGTCGGCATTGCGGGCAAAAATGGTCATCGACCATTTGTTGTCGCCCGGGCGCTGCTTCGGGTTCCAGGTCGAGGGATTTCCCGAGCCGTAGTAGACCATGTTGAGCGCGGGGTCATAGGACAGCCAGCCCCATGTGCAGCCGCCACCGATCTTCCACTGGTCGCCCTGCCAGGTCTTGATGCTGGAATCCTTGCCGATCGGCTTGCCGAGATCGGTCGTCTTCTCGGGGTCGACCAGGAGCTGATCGTCCGGCCCTTCGGAGTACGCCCGCCACACCTGCTTGCCTGACTTGATGTCGTAGGCGGTGACGTGACACTGCACGCCGAACTCGCCGCCGGAAATGCCAATCAGGACCTTGTCCTTGATGACGAGGGGTGCGGAAGTGCCGGTAGCGCCCTTGCCGGGATCGCCGTTCTTTACCGACCACTCAACCTTGCCGGTCTTGGCATCGAGAGCGACCAGCGTGGTGTCGGCCTGGTGCAGGAAGATCTTGCCGTCGCCATAGGCCACGCCACGGTTGACGGTGTCGCAGCACATCACCGGAATGACGTTCGGATCCTGCTTCGGCTCGTACTTCCAGACGATCTGTTGGTCCTTGGATAGGTCAAGGGCATAGACCTTGTTTGGGAACGGCGTGTGGACATACATCATGTTGCCGATGATGAGCGGTCCGCCTTCGTGGCCACGCAGCACGCCGGTCGAGAAGGTCCAGGCGACCTGGAGCTTGCCGACATTGGCCGCCGTGATCTGGTTGAGTTTCGAGTAGCGCGTATTGGCGTAGTCGCCTGCCGGCATCACCCAATCCTTCGGGTTCTGCGACATTTTGATCAATTCCTCGTTGGCTACGGCGCTGCCCACGGCGAACGCCGCCATGGAACCAAGACAAGTTGCAACTAGCAGTCTGCGCATTGCGTCCTCCCACTGATGAAGCCCAGGTACCGCCGAGGCGGCCCACTTTTTCGATTTTGTCCCGTATCTTTATCCCGTTCGGGAATGGGAAACTTGCCCAAGAGGGAAGGGCATTTGCTCCAAAGCGAACCTTGGCGAGATTTCTGTTTTCCTGCCGAATCGCTGTGGGGGTTGCCACACATAAGGCAGCGGTTTGGGCTGCCACTGTGCGGCGCACTACGACGGATGTCGCACGATCGAGGCGAACCTTCCCCTTGACGGCGCAGAAACTAAGTCGGAGGATTGTCAAGTGGATGCCGGGACATACGTTGCTTAGGCAACAACGACCGTTCTAAATTGAGGTAAATCAAACTTCACCGTGACCGAGTCTTCCGCGGCAACAGTTACGTTTCTCGAATCGGTGGCTGGAAATGGTTGATACGGTCCACTCGCTTACCACTTCGGGATTGTCGCCGAAGAAGCAGATCCAGTGCTGGTCGGATGCACTGACGGATCTTTGTGGCCAATTTGACATAGATCCGTTGAAGGCTTCGTCGCTCGAAGCGCGTGTCAATTACACGACGGTCTCAAAGCTGAAGCTCTGTCAGATCGAGGTCAGCCAGCATCGCATCGCGCACACCGTGTCCCGTTCAAAAGCCAGCGAGCATCCCTACGTCAAGATATTGTTTCAGACGCACGGCGTTTCCTATTTCGAGCAGGAGGGCCGGCGCATCGAGCTGATGCCCGGCGATTGTCTTGCCTACGATGTATCCTGTCCGCATACGATCGTCAGTCCGGCGCTGACGCGGCATGAAGTCGTCATTGTGCCGAAGGCGCTGCTGCAGGAGCGCGGCTTCCATACGGCGCGGATGTCGGCGTGCAAGCTCTCGGCGCGCACCGGCACCGGCCGCATTGCCTATGACTTCGTTCATGCCGCATTTGACCAGGCTGCGAGACTGTCACCGAACAACGCGGTCGTCGTCGCCGATTCGCTGATCGATCTGTTGCTGTTGCCGCTGCGCGAGGCGGACACGAGTTTCGATCGCGGCGGCCCCGAGGCGATGTATATTCGCGCCCAGGCCTTCATCCGCGAACATCTGCGCGATCCTGATCTGTGCATCGATCAGATTTCCGCGGCGCTGGGCTGCACCAAGCGTTATCTGCACATGCTGTTCAGCGACCGGGGCATGACCGTCAGCGACTATATCTGGCAGGCACGGTTGCAGAACTGCCGCCACGAACTGGAGACGCACGGCGGCAAGACCGTCACGGATGTCGCATTTTCATGGGGCTTTTCGAGTTCGTCCCACTTCAGCCGGGTCTTCCGCAGGTATTTCGGCATTGTTCCGTCTTCGATCCAGAAGGCGCAGCACAGCAGCCCGGCTCCAGACGCTTCCTAGGCGCGCCCTCCCTTAACCCCGCAACGGTCACGTGTTCTGCCACGTCCAGACGGCGGCGTGTGAGCGCTTGATCAACCCATCGGAACATGCGGGCAGACGCTTGGCCGTGGCTGCGACCCACGCTTGTCGATCGGCACATTGCAATTGTCGATCCGCTGCTCATCCATCCATTTCCTGCCGAGACGCTCCTTGCCGGTCAGTGTCGCAGGCGGGTTTGCTGAATCCGGTGTCGGCTGCCCGAGTCGCGAATTGTCCTGGGCGTCGGCCGCTGGCCCTGGGCAGACGGCGAGAAAGATCGCGAGCGTTCCGCAGATCAATGGTCGCATGTGAAATCGCCTCGCAATTTGTTGGCACTGATCGGAACATGAGGTGCGCCCGATTAAACAATAGCGAGATTCGACCCGCCACCCGGAACCCGTGGCCTTCGAACCGGTTGCTCCTCCGTCCTGACGTGCCGGGGCGCGCGGCAGGTCCAAGGAGGATCAGATGAACACGAAACGACTCATTCTCGCGGCTTGCTCGATCGCTGTTTTGAGCATCAGCACCGCAATGGCAGGCCCGTGCGACACCACCGGTCGCGCCGCAAATCTGAAGGACGCGGGTTCCGGACCCGCATCGGTTGGCAGTGGCCAGACCACCGGCAAGGCTTCCGACACCAGGGAACACGCGGCAACCAGCACGATGAATCGTGCAACCGACGATGTTGCAGCGTCTTCGCAGGACACACAAAAGCAGATGCAAGGTCAGCCGACGGCCGCGCAGGAGGCCCAAGGCGCCAAGCCTGACGGCCAGACCGCGAAAGCCGATGAGGACTGCTAAACGCGCCGACGGCTGAAACATGCGCCGCATTGAACAGCCTTCAGGGCCCGTCCTTCGGTGGAAGAATCGGAGCGGGCAGCGGTGCGAATTCGATATTGCCGGCTTCACCGGTCAGGAACGATAGATCGAGCGGACCGCCGCTCATCGGATCGCCGCCCGGTGCGGCCGTCGGGCGAAGCGTCGAGACATCGGCGGGACCTTCCGGCGCGGGTTGCCCATTGCCGGATCCATAATCGGCCGCGCGTCCGCCCTGCGGATGGCCTTTCATGATCTCGTCGCGCGCCGCGGTTACCTTGTGCGCGAGTGCCGCGGAATAGGGCAGGCGATGGGCCCGCGGCTGACCGTTCGGAAGATTGGCGGCATCGAGTTCCTCGATCCAGATATGCACCGCACCGGGATCGCGATCGAGCGGATTCGGCTCGACAACCCGCGCCCACAACAACTGGAACTGCGACGGCAGCGGTGCGGGCGCCGACCAGCCGGCCAGGCCTTCGATGCGGAAGAACGCCACGCAGTAGTAGACGCTGGTGACAAGCACGGCCGCTGCCTTGAGCTGCCAGGAGACGTGGGCGCGCACCACAAAGATCAGCAACAACGCCGCCAGCAGCGCGTAGGCAATCGACAGACCCACGATTTCCCTCTGCAGTTCCATGGTCAGCCACTCTTGCTGAGCCGGTTGCGCAGCGTCTGCAGCAGCGATTTCTCGTGATGGTTGACATCGACGATGCCGCCGCTGGCGTCGATCGAAAAGCGGACGGCGGTGCGTTCGGTGCCCGCGCTTTGCATCATCATCTTGTCGTAGTGGACGACCTGAACCGTTGGATTGAGCTTCTCGACCTTCACCGAGACCGGCACGGGTTCGCGGCCCATCGCGATAAAATGATAGATATTCACGGTGTATTCGCCGGCGACGATGCCGCGGATGCTGACCGTCTCCTGGCGGATCGGCGACAGGACCTTGCGGCCGTTGACCAGAATGAAATCGTTGACGCCGCCACGATCATCACGGTCGAGCAGCATGAATCCAGCCTCGCGCCGCCGATACCAAACCATATTGCCAAGCGGGTCCTGAACGAACATGTCGAAGTCATCAGGATGCTGGTCGGGCCAGGCCATCGTGACGAGGAATTCCGCCTTGCTGTCGATCTTGCCATCCTTTGCCTCGGGCGCGATGGCCAGCAATGCGACGAAGAACAGGAAGGCAAGGACCTGCAGCGCCTTGAACAGCATGACCGCGAACGGATCGAATGGTTCCTCCTGCGGCATGAGGTCATATTCGTCGATCATTCCGCGGCCTCAGGCCTGTTCTCCAGGATCGAAACCACGCGGACTTCCGTCAGCCCGACGGCGAATGCAAACAGCTTCGCGGTCGCGTCGTCGAGCATGTAGTACTGGATCCTGACGAGGATGGAACCGACGAGACCGGCGAGCGTCGTGTACATGGCGACCGCCATGCCGTCGCTCATCAGATTCATCGAAGACCTGACCGTGCTGCGGTCGCTGGGATCTAACCCCGCAATTGGCGCCAGCATCATGATGAATCCGATGATCGTGCCGAGCAGGCCCAGCTTCATCAGCGTGTCACTGGCGAAGGCGCCAAACTGGTTGGAGCCGCGTAGCCGGCTGGCCAGTCCGCGCAGCAGCAGCGTCTGATCGAGCTTGCGGGATCCCTGCAGGCGTGCCTTGACGGCAAGGTCACGAATGTGGGCCGCGACCAGGCCGGTTGGAAGCAGGCCGGCGCCTTCGACGACGACGGCGTCGCCGTCAAGATCAAGGCGACCCGATCCAGATGCGATCAACGCGCCGGTGCGGCGCGCCGCATCGCCCTCGCGCGCAATCACGATCGTGCGCCACAGGCAATGCAGCGACGTCGCAACATAGAGCAGCGCGATGATCGGCGAGAGATAGGTGCGATCGCCAGCGATCATCTGCCGAATGAGGCCGAAGCGCCACAACAGAAAGAACGCAAAAATCCACAGCCCGGTGAAGACCAGCCATCGCAACAGAGGCCCGCGGTCACCAAAAGAATCAAGATCGCCACTCGCCGTTGGCATCCGGACACCTCGACCCAAGAACCTGGACCCAAGAACCTCGACCCAAGAGAACACCAGCCTTCCACATGTCGCATGGGCAGGCAAACCGAATTCGTCAAGTGGTGTTCAAGCTTCCGTTGGGCACGAGGTCTTTCACGGCCCGTGCGCTATTGCGCTCATGTCGCGTAGCGAGCCGGTGTTCCGATTTGTCTAGGAGCGAAGTGACTTTGTCCGAGAGAGAAATATTGGCGGCCAGGTGCGGCACTCCAGCGTTGTGCGTCGATGTTCCGTACTTGCGCTGCGTCCGGGGCCGCCCTAGGTTCTGCTCCGGCGTGAACGTCGCGCCAGACTAGTTGGGAGGACCCCGAATGACTTGGAAGACTCCGAAAATTGTCGAAGTGTCGGTGGGCATGGAAATCAACATGTACGCCTGCGCATCGCGCAAATAGACTGCATCGAAACGATCTGCCCGGCTCTGGCTGCATTCTGTTGCTCGAGCCGTGGCAGGCGTCCGGTTCAAGATCTGGTCCGGCTCGAGATTTAGTCCGGCGCGAGAATTAGTCCGGTTCAGTATCTCAGAACATCGCCTCGCGAAATTACGCAGCACCCAGCTCCCTTTGCATTGATCGGCTTGCGTCAGGCTTCCTGCAGAAGAAGCTTGCCATTTGATCTTCCCTGACGGGGGCGCCCTCGCGCCGGCACCGGGTGCCATGATCCGGAATTCCGGGAATACGCCTTTCGATTCCTTGGCCGCAGCCATCTGCGCCATGCTAGGGTGCCGGCAGTGACGCCTCGTTCATTCCCGTCGTTTTCATTCCTGTGGCTCGTGGATGCCAATTCGTTCGAACACCTGCCGGGCGGTATTCGTCTGTCTCGCCGTGCTGCTTCCGGGTGGTGTTTGCGCGGAGGGCATTGATACCGAGCATCTGTTCGGCTTCATGATCGGCACGGATATCGGCACTGTCGGCGAGCGCGAGCTGCAGAGCGAGACCACCGGACGATTTTCCAAGAATGGCGGAAAGTATCGCGCGATCGGGCAGGAATTCGAATTGGAGTTCGTGCCTGCCAAAAATGTTCGGGTGGAGTTGGGAACCAGCTTTGCGTCCCATTACATCCGCGGCGTTCCAGGCCTGGAGGATCGGCGCCAATTATCATGGGAAGGCGTTTCCTTGGACCTGCGCTACCGGTTTCTCGATCGGGACGCGGCGCCCTTTGGCTTTACCGTCGCGGTAGAAGGCCACGGCAGCCGCATTGACGAGACCACGGCGGCGGCGGTGCGAAGTTATGGGGCGGGACTGGCGCTGGCGTTCGACCGCGAAATAATTCCGAACGTCGCCGTCGCTGCACTCAATCTGATCTACCAGCCGGAATGGACGCGCGTTGTCGGCACCGGAGCCGCGGACCAGGAATCAACCATCGGCGCTGCGCTCGCCTTGATGGTGCAAACACGTCCGGGCTTCTTTCTCGGCGGCGAAGCCCGCTACCTCAGGCAGTATGAAGGGATCGGATTGAAGGAATTCGAAAGCCAGGCGCTGTTTGTCGGGCCCACCGCCTATTTTCAATTGTCGCCGCGCTCACGATTGACCGCGGCCTGGAGCGTTCAGGCATGGGGGCGTCCGGCCGGATCGAATGCGGCGCTCGATCTCGTCAACTTCGAACGCCATCACGCGCGGCTGATTTTCGGCGTTAACTTTTGAGCCTGTGCGGCTGGCTCGAGGTCGCCGGGAACCGGATTTTCACGGTGTGGTGAAACTTTGCTCTGCCTGATACGTAGCTGTTTGTGTTATCTATTCAACGCACTAGCTCTGGGATCTCAGGCATGAATGCGATCGACCTGGTACTGACCGTGTGTGCCGTGCTGTCGCCGGCCACCTGCGAAGAGCGGCATCTGGTGTTTTCATCGGATGTTTCTCCGCGGCAATGCGTCATGGCTGCGCAACCCTATATCGCGCAATGGGTCGGCGAGCATCCGAAATGGACCGCGGTCAAGTGGCGCTGCGAATATCCGCACCACAACGACCGGGCGGACAAGGGCGAAGTGACGCCCGCAGGCTGAAGCCATCCTGTCAGGCCGCAAGGGCTACTTGTTGCAGTCCTTTAGATCCTTGTCGGCAATCGAAAATACGGCATCCGCCTTGATCTCGATGTCCCTCACAAGGCACTGCCGCGCGTCGGGATAACTTACCTTGGCATCGTATTGTCCCGGCTCCACGCCCGTGATGCGAAGGCGTTCGTCGTGGTCGACCTCCTTGTCCTTGTCGTTCAGGGTCAGGTTAGGTCCCCAGGTGTCTTTCCCGACCGGCGACAGCTGGAAACCCGATATTGTCGAGGTGGTCAGGTTCCAGAGCCGGATGCCCTTGCCCTTGCTCTGCGCGGCGAGTTCGCCGGCGCCCGCCAACAACAGCACGACCAAGGCCAGTATCCATCGCATTATGAGATCCTCCCGCGGCAAGCCTCAAGCGCTTCCTACCTTATCAGACGTTTCCGGTTTTTCGCCGTCTCGAAAGTTTTTGGTGCTTTTCAATCTCGCTGAATCACATCGAGCAACTATGAGGCATCCCGCCCGGTGAGACCGCCGTTGATCCGCTGCATGATGTCCGACTTGATCGCCGCGATCTCGGCGTCGCCCCGCGCGCGACGCGGCGTGCGGATGGGCAGATCGGCGACAACCCGGGCCGGGCGCGGCGACAGCAGAAACAAGCGGTCGCCGAGGCGGGCCGCATCGTCCACGTCATGGGTCACCAGCAGCGTCATCACGGAACGGCCGTCGACCAGCATGGCAATCTGATCGCGCAGGCGCGCGGCGAGGGCGCCATCGAGCGAGGCCAGCGGCTCGTCGAGAATGAGGAAATCCGGCTCGATGGCGAACGCGCGCGCGAGCGCGACGCGCCGGGCAAGGCCGAGCGATAATTCGCCGGGAAAATGCTTGCGATGCTCGTTCAGCTCCAGAATTTCGAACAGCGCCGAAAGCTTCGTTTCGTCGGCCAGGGGTGCGACAAGCCGCACGTTTTCCTCGACCGATCGCCACGGCAGCAGCCGCGGTTCCTGGAATACGATGCCGATGCGCGCGCCGGCCGGACGCACCACGCGTCCCTGAAAGTCGTGGTCGAGGCCGGCGAGAATCCTCAGCATGGTACTCTTGCCGCAGCCGGATGGACCGACCAAAACGCCGACCTCTCCGGCATCGAGCGCAAAGGCCACGCCGGCGATCACGTCGTGCTGTTCGCCCGCCGCGTTCCTGAACTTCTTGCTGGCTATATCGACGTCAAGCCGCACGGGGGCGCCACCGGGATAGCCGGGCCTCAAATGGCTGCACCAACACGGTTTCGATGACGAGCACGACCGCCGCGAAGCTCAGTGAGTAGGCGAGCAAAAGCGGGATGTCGAACAATTGGAACGCCACGCCAATCTCGAAGCCAACGCCGTTCGGGCGTCCAAGCAGTTCCGCAACTAGGACGATCTTCCAGACCAGAGAAAGGCCCGATCGCGCAGCGGCCGCGATATAGGGCGCCAGTTGCGGCAATATGACGTGCCGGAACGTCCTTGAGCGCGGCAATGCAAATACTGTCGCCATTTCGTCGAGCGCCGCGTCGAGTGCCCGCGCGCCCTCGCGTAACGTCACGACGGCGGTCGGCAGCTTGTTGATGGCAATTGCCGCAATGGCGGCGATTTCCGTCAATCCGGCCCAGATATAGGCGAGCACGATGACCACGAGCGCGGGTAGATTGAGCAGCAGGATCAGCCAGGGGTCGCCCAGCCGGTCGGCAAGCCGCACTCGGCCCATCAGGTAGCCGATGGCGGAACCCAGCGACATCGCCAGGGTGAAGGCGAGCGCCACGCGCGCCAATGTCACGCCGAGATTGAGGAACAAGTCACCCGACTTCGCCTCCGCAAGCATGGCCGCGAGGACGGTGGGCGGAGGCGGCAGCTTCGCGTCGCCGGCGAGCAACGAGGCGATCCACCAGGTCGCGAAGAACACGGCGAATGACAGCAGACGCGGCACCTCAGTCTCCCGGGATGGCGTGATAGAATGTGCCGGAAGCAAGCTCTGGCGCCGCCCCGACGAGTTCGCGGCCACCGATGTCTGCCAATACGCGATAGAGGGTGCGCGCGTCGGCCTCCTCGTCGGCAATCGGGCGACGTGGAATTCCCTCCCGATAGCGATCGCGATAGACGCGGAGCGTTGCGGCATCGCCTGCGCCGGTCAGCGGCGCAATTTTCTCCCACTCGGCATCCGAGGTCGACAGGATCTCCTTCGCCATGCGGGTCATGGCGATAAAGCGGGCCACTTTGTCCTGGTTGGCGTTCGCCCATGCTTCGTCGAAGACGTAGCCGATCATCGCGGTGCGGCCTGTGGCGCCAAGTTTCGGCAGCAGATCCTCGACGCCGGCGACGCGGCGGAAGCCTTTCGCTTCCAGCACGGCGCAGAAATTCCAGTAGTTCATGGTGGCGTCCATTTCCCCGCTGAGCGTCTTTGCCGTCAGCAGCGGCGGCGCGCCGTAAGCGATGGTCGCCTCCGACTTCAGGTCGATGCCGCCCCGTTTCAGCCACGCCTGCAACAGCAGCCAGTTCTTGTCGATCGGGCCGCCGGCAACGGCGAGCTTGCGGCCCTTGAGATCGGCCAAGGTCTGGATCGGCGACGCGGCCGGCACCATGACGGCGCCGAGCGCGCTTGAATAGGGATAGAATGTCAGCTTGGCGCCAAGTGTACGTTCGCGCGATACCCACAACCAGTCGGAGACGATGATATCGGCGTTGCCGGCGCGTAGCGCGATCTTGCCTGCCTCCGGGCTCGCGAGTTCGACAACCCCGACGGAGAGGTTGGCCTGCTTGTCGAGACCATGGGCGCGGATCACGGCAAGTTCCCAGGCGAATGTTCCGGTTTTTTGCACCGCAACCCGCACGGTCTCAGCGCTGTAGCATGCACCGACCTGCGCAAAGGCCAAAATAACCGCAGCCAGCAGCATTCGAATGCAAATTGTCATGGTGAGCCGTTTCCGCGCGCATCTTTTCTTGAGGACTGTCATAGCATAGCTTCCACGCTTCGTAGCGGGAGGAAGATCATGGCAGCTGTCGGATCGGTACGACGTATTGTCGCCGCGTTGTCAGCGTTGACGGCGATGGTAACGATGGCGCGGGCCGCAGACATCAACGACTATCCGACCTCGGCGCGCGCCGAATACGTCTTTGGTTGTCTCAAGGCGAATGGCGAGACGCGGCAGGCGATCGAACAATGCTCCTGCTCGATCGATATCATCGCATCGATCATCCCTTACGAGCGCTATGTCTCGGCCGAAACCGTCCTCAGCATGGCGCAGCACCGGGGCAATCTGGGCGGGCAGTTCCGCACTTCAGAGCAGGCGGCGAGCGCGCTCAATGATCTCAGGCGCGCACAGGCCGAAGCGGAGGTGCGATGTTTCTAGACGTGGTCGCGATGTGCTGGCGGGATCGCCGCGTCGCGTCAAGTGCCTGAATCGTCGACCTTCCATTCCTTCTGGAAGACGTGGCCTTCGGTATCCCTGGCTTCGGCCCGGAACCGCTTGGCGCCATTCGAAACATAGGTAAAGCGGATATTGGGGTCTTCCGAAATCGAGATGCCGCCTTCCATCGCCAGCACCAGACTATCGTCCTGCCACAGCCGCAACTGGTCGACGAAGAAGGCCGGGATGTAGAGCTGGGTCACCTGATCCATCTGCAGGCCGGAATGGCTGGGATGACCGATCATGATCTGCGCCTCGCGGGTGGCGCTGGCGGGACCCTGGCCAAGCCCTTGACTAGCAGGTCCTTCACCGGCACGCGCGAATTGCCGGTATCGCATCAGCCCCAGGCGGCTTTTGGCATCGTCGGCGACCTTGGTGGCCGGTGCGGAGCAGCCGCCGGAGGCCTTCACGTAGGTCTTCGTCATATAGAGCTTGCCGTCGCTCAGTTCGGCCACGGCATGAACATCGGTGTAGTTGTTGACGCGCACACGCGTCGAGATTTCCGTCACATTGGCGTCCGGTCCCAGTTCGAACTTTGCCGCCATCGGCGCCGGATTCTGGTCGATCACCAGCGTGATCCTCACGACGCGGCGGCTGTCGCCAGGCGGGAGCTTGGTGCGCAGGGTGACGGGAACGATCGCCGCATCCTCGGCGCGGTACGGCATCTCGATGGCGATCACGTCTGCGCCGTCGTTCATCGGGCGATTGTTGAAGATGTCCTGGACCAGTCCGGGCCACGGATCGTTGGCCGCAGGCGCAACGCGCGCGTCGACGAGCATGACGCTCAGGAGGCTGGCGATGCAGAGCAGGTGAAAACGACGTCCGGGCATGGCGGCACCCCTTCGCTGGGATGGAACGTAGCGCCGCCAGTATACGTCATAGGGCAGGCTATTCCCATTCAATTTCCGAAAATGCAGTTGTTGCATTGCGTGCATTGTAGTCGTCGAACAGTTGCCATCGCGGTCGTTCGCTGGCCGCGGCGGTGTCGGCGGCGACCGTGATCGGAGCGCCACGGGCGACCAGCTTGCGAACATCCGCCGCCAGCGTTTCCAGGTAGCGGCGTTGGTCGGCGAGGGCGCCCGGCCATTCGCTCACAGGTCCGTGACCGGGAATCACGCGTTGCGCGGAAAGCGCGCCGAGTTCGTCGATCACGGCGAGCCATCCGCGAATACTGCCGTCCAGCACCGGAATGTGGCCAATGAACAGCAGGTCGCCGGCGAACAGGGTTTTGGTCCGCTCGTCGAGCACGGTGACGTCGTTGTCGCTGTGCGCGGCCGGCCACGACTTCAAGCTCAAAATCCGCGCCCCGAGATCGAGCTTGACGGTGCCATCGACAAGGAGCGTGGGCGGTATCATGCGCACCCCATCCAGGGACTGCGCACCCATGATCCGGCGAAATGCATCGAGATAGAATGCTCCCCGCGCCGCCAGCGCGCGCGGCAGGTTCCGATGACCGACGAACTCGGTTCCATCGCCTGCGAACGCGGCGCCGCCAAAAACATGATCAGGATGGCCGTGTGTGTAGATGACATAGCGGATCGGTTTACCGGTTCGTGCACGGATCGCCGTGAGCAGCCGCTGACCCTCGCGAACGCTTCCCCCGGTGTCGATCACCGCCACCGCGCTCTCCCCGATGATGAATCCTATGTTCGCGGTCGCGCCGTCGTTCTCGCCCGTCATCAGCGCGGTCTGGCCCTGGTGCACAAATATTCCGGGAGCGACTTCGCTCACAGGCAATTCTTGCTGCTGGGCCTGCGCTAGGGTGGACGTCGCGAAAACCACGAGTAAGGCAAGAATCGAAACGCCATGAGTCATGTTTCTGCCTCAGTCTCGTCCGGAAGCGATTTCGATCGCCGGGGGTTCCGTCGAGTTGGTTTTGCGTCGCAGCATGCAACGCAAATCCAGCACGGGGATATTCCTGTTGCACGCTCTGGCACGCTGAGCAATTGATGGATAGCGGGCGTTCGATCAAGAAGGGAATGCATGATGACAGATTGGGGACAACGCCGCCGCTTGCTGGTCTCGCTCCTGGCGATCACAGCAATATTCGCTGGTCGCGACATCGCCGGAGCCCAGACCAACGACAGCACCGACCTGTCCATCGAGCTTATCGATCCCAAGGTGCTGAGGGTTTGCGCTGACCCGCGCAATTTGCCGTTCTCGAACGACAAGGGTGAGGGAATCGAAAACAAGCTCGGCGAGCTGTTCGCCGAAAAGCTGCAGAAAAAGCTGGACTATGCTTACTATCCGCAAGCGGCCGGCTTTGTCCGGATGACGCTTGCCGCTCATCGTTGCGACGTCATCATGGGTTATCCGCAAGGCGACGACCTGGTGCAGGGCACCAATCCCTATTACCGGACCGCTTACGCGCTGGTGGTGAGGCAGGGCAGCGGCCTTGACGAGGTCGCAACGCTGGCGGACGCGCGTCTGAAAGGCAAGCATATCGGCATCGTTGCCGGCACGCCGCCCGCCACCAACATGACCGCCAATGGTTTGATGGCGGAAGCCAAGTCCTATCCGCTGATGGTCGATACGCGGATCGATTCATCGGCGGAAGTCATGATCAGGGATCTGACGTCGGGGAAGATCGACGCCGCCATTCTGTGGGGACCGCTCGCCGGTTATTACGCCGGGAAGGCGAACCCGCCGCTTCATGTCACGCCGCTCGTCAAGGAAACCACGGGACCTCGGCTCGTCTATCGCATCGGCATGGGCGTCCGGCCGGCCGACCAGAACTGGAAGCGGATGCTCAATCGTCTGATCCAGGAGAACCAGCCGGCCATCAACAGGATACTGCTCGACTTCGGCGTTCCCTTGCTCGACGAGAATGACCGGCCGATCGGCGCGGAGACGGCGAAAAAGTCGCCGTGATACGAAGGCTGGCGTGCGTGGTCGTTGCGACCCTTGCCCTCGCAGCCAACGTTCTCGCGCAGCAGAATGTGCCGGAGCCGGACGGCTACCGCACGGATAATTATCGCGCGGCTGTTCCTGCGTCCCTCGCCGGCGTACGCGTCCTTACGACGGCAGAGGCCGAAGCGATTTGGCGCGCCGGCAGCGGTGTTTTTATCGATGTGCTGCCGCGTGCGCCGAAGCCGCCAAATCTTCCCGCCGGCACGGTCTGGCGTGACAAGCCGCGGCTCAACATCCCCGGCAGCATCTGGTTGCCCGATACGGGGTACGGCAAACTGGCAGAGCCAACCGAGGCCTATCTGCGGCGCGGGCTCGAGCGGGTGTCTCATGGCAACAAGGCCGCGCTGCTGGTGATCTACTGTCAGGAAAATTGCTGGATGTCGTGGAACGCTGCGAAACGGGTCCTGTCCTACGGCTATCCCAATGTGGCCTGGTACCCGGACGGAACCGAAGGATGGGAGAACGCCAACCTGCCAGTCGTTGAATCACAGCCTGAGCCCAGAACGGATGAGAATGGGAGCAGATGAGGGGCTTGCGACAAAATTGCAAAAACAACCCCATGCAAAGTAGAATGGGCCACCCATTCGCTACTCGATTTCCTGCTGGATCATGCGGCCGAGCGCGAACAGTCGCTGGTCGATCGCGGTGGGCACCTCGCAGACGAATTTGACCACCCGCTGCCGGTCTTCAAAGATCCGGGTTTGCCAGACCATTTGATTGCTGAGGTCGTCGATCTTGGCTTGATCGGGCGCGGACGCACCCTGCAGGGCATGCAATGCGGACACATCGGACCGGATCTTGTCCGCGGCCTCGCGCTGCTTGCGGGTGATCCGCTCCAACCCGTTCATGACCGATGCGCGCTGCGCGTTGAGGCTGTCGAACAGGCCGGCGAACAAGAGCTTGCCAGCCGTGGCCTTGTCGGTCGCCGGGCTGCCAAGAAATTCCGTGATCAGCTTCTGGGCTTCATCGAGCGAAGTCCGCCTTGCGGCCAGCCTCGACACCAGCGGGCTTACCTTGGCATCGTCCCTCCATTTGTCCTTGATGTCGTCGAGCGGCGGACCGGCCCACACCGCGGTGAGCGAGATTTCCGGGACCTTGGCCTGGGTGCACGGCCAGTCCGGATAGCGCGGATCGGCGGCAAAGCCGGCCTCGGTCGATGCTGCGACAAGGAGGAGCGTCCCGATTGCGATCTGCCATCTCATGCTTCGCCTCCGGCGGGCCCGCGGCGAACCAGGCCGCGCGATGGATCATAGGCGTATATCGCACCGATCATGAAAGCCGTTGTGCAGCAAACGACGACGGCCAGTGAAGTCCAGTTCATCTGTCCGTACAGCGCAAAGCGTATCAGTTCGACGGCGTGCGTAAACGGATTGAACAGGCAGACATAGTAGAGCAAGGGGCTTCCCTCCTGCACCCGCCACAGCGGATAGAGCGCCGATGAAGCAAAGAACATCGGGAAAATCACAAAGTTCATCACGCCGGCAAAATTCTCGAGCTGCTTGATGCCGGAGGAGATCAGCATGCCGAGTGCGCCGAGCATCAAGCCCGAAACGATCAGCGCCGGCAGCACCGTGAGATAGCCGATCGGCGGCGGCGCGATATCCCAGAACCACGCGATCAACAGGAAGGCGTAGACCTGGAGCAGCGAGACCGCGGTTCCCGCAACGAGCTTGCAGAACAGCAAATACCAGCGCGGCAGAGGGCTCACCAGCAGGGTGCGCATATTCCCCATCTCGCGATCGTAGACCATCGAGAGCGACGACTGCATGCCGTTGAAGAGCTGGATCATCGCCATCAATCCCGGCGCGATATAGACCTCATAGAGAATGTAGGTTTCATATGGCGGGATGATGGAGATGCCGAGCACCTGGCGAAAGCCGGCGGCGAAGATGAACAGCCACACCAGCGGCCTGACCAGCGCCGATACAAAACGTTCGCGCTGGTGCACGAAGCGCAGCGCCTCGCGCCACACGATGCCGTTCAGGCAGGTGACATATTGCGCGAGCGAGAAGCCGCTGTGGTGTCGGCTGACGGTCGTGGAGCTCATGGCGCGGGGCTCCCGGGATCCACCGCAGCGCCGGTCAGGCGCATGAATGCGGAATTGATGTCACGGGCTCCGGCGTCGGCGATGATATTCTCGACCGGGCCATGCGCAAGAACCCGGCCCTGATGCAGGACCACGAGATCGTCGCCGGGCACGATCTCGTCGAACAGATGGGTGGCCCACAGCACGCCGATATCCTGCTCGGTCACGAGCTGCCGGACGTGGCCGAGGATATCGGCACGGGCCTTGACGTCGAGCCCGACGGTCGCTTCGTCAAGCAGCAGCAGGCGCGGGCGATGCAGCAAGGCGCGCGCGATTTCCAGCCGCCGCATCTGGCCGCCCGAGAGGTCGCGTACCTTGCTGCCGGTGCGGTCGGCAAGTCCGATACGCGTCAGCACTTCGTCGCTGCGCAGGCGTGCCTCGCGCTTGCCGATCCCATGCAGGGCGGCGTGATAGAGCAGGTTTTGCGTCACCGAGAGATCGAGATCGAGCGTGCGTGACTGGAACACCACGCCGAGCAGCCGCAGCGCTTCGCCTGGCGCAAGGCTGATGTCGTGGCCGAAAATGCCGATGCGTCCAGCCTGGGTTCCGAACAGCCGCGTGATCAGCGCGAACAACGTGCTCTTGCCGGCGCCATTGAGGCCAAGCAGCGCCGTGAAGCTTGCCGGTGCAACCGCGAAGCTGACGTCGATCAAAGCGCGCCTTGTGCCGTAGGAATGGCTGATGCCGTCGATCGACAATGCGGGCGTAGCCGCAGGATCGCTCCGGGGACGCGGGTCCGGCGGTGCGGGTCCTGTGCTGTGTGCGTCGATTGCTGTCATGGCTGAGCAAACGTAATCCCCCAGGGCAGCTCGCCGACCTGGATTGTCTTGATCACTTTTTGCGCCGCCACGTCGATGACAGAGACGTCGTTGGAGACGCCGTTGGTCACCAGCAGATGTTTTTCGTCCGGGGTGAAGGCCATATGCCAGACCCGTTGGCCGACCAGAAGATATTTCGTGACCTTGTGCGTCGTAGCGTCGACGACGGCAACGCGGTTGGCGGGGCCGAGCGCAATGAAACCGGTCTTGCCGTCCTTGGTGATCGCGATGCCGACCGGCTGGATCGCCTCGCGCCGCAGGCCGGGAATGTTGAACTCGATCTTGCCGGTGATGGTGCGCTTGGCGGGGTCGAGGATGGAAACGGTGCCGCCGATCTCCGACGATACCCACAATTCGGAGCTGTCGCGCTTGAACTCGGCATAGCGCGGCCGGGCATCGACCAGCACATTGGCGACGATCTCGCGCGTCGCGGTGTCGATGAAATGCGCCATGTTGGTGGTCTCTGAAGTATTGATCAGGATCTTGCCGTCGGGGCTGAGGGCCATGCCTTCGGGCTCGACGCCGACCTGGATGTCACCGAGGCGGACGCGCTTCTCGAGGTCGATGATGGTCACCGTGTTGTCGTTCTCGTTGGCGACATAGAGGAGTTTGCCGGCGGCATCCTGGGTGAACAGCTCCGGATCGGGACCGGAGGGCAGGCTGTCCACCACCTGATGGGTCGCGGTATCGATCACGTCAATCTTGTCGTCATCGCCGACCGCGACCAGCACGAATTTGCCGTTCTTCGTGAATTCGATACCGCGCGGGCGCTGACCGACCTTGATGGTATGGGTGACCGCCCATTTGTCGGTATCGATCACCGATACGGTGTTGCTCTTCTCATTCGATACATAGGCGATGAAGGCGAAAGCGGGGCTGGTGGCCGCGAGCCACACCGCCATTCCGGAAAGCAGACACCGACGCCACATCCGCCATTCCTCCGTTTTCAGTTCAGTTTGCATTTGGTTTCGGGCCGGTCGAGGCCGAGTGTGTCGAGTTCGGAGTACTGATGCAAGAAACCCTCCTGCGGCGAGACCGAGACGACCATGCGGCCGTCGACCAGCAGGATCGGCTGGCGTAGCTGCAGGTTCCAGTCCCGCAGCGTCAGCCGCTGTCCCTTGAAGGCCGCGACCGAAAAGTCCGGCCGCTTGAGAAAGTCGAACACCACTTTCGGGTCGCCGGAGTTGGTGCGCGATGTGGCTTCGCCGATCATGCGCCCTGCGGTCCAGGCCTGCATGTCCCGCGCCGTCATGCGCCGCGAGTTCAATTTGACGAAACGGTTCTGGATCTGGATCGCGCCCCACTGGTCGTGCGCCGCGTCCCAGCTCGTCGGCACCAGGCCTGCCGAGCCGGCGATCGGCCGCGGGTCCCAGGTCCGGTAGGGCAGATAGGAGGCGAACACTTCGCTTTCGTCCGCCGCGACGAGGACGTCATAAGCCGGCGCACCTTGCGTAAACACCGGCATTTGACGCTGGATCAGGGTTACACCGCTGTCGGTGCGCCGCGCGCCGCCGGTATCCTCGAAGACCTTTTCCTGAACGATCTTGGCGCCAAAGCGGGTCGCCGCGCGCCGCAGCGCGTCGGCGTAAAGTTTGTCGGCTTCATGTGAGCCGACCACCAGCAGCCAGCGCTTCCACTGCTTCCACACCAGATACTGCGCCAGCGCGTCAGCGAGCATCGAGCGGGTCGGGGCCACATGGATCACATTGGCGCGGCAATCCTGCTCGCGCAGCCGGTCGTCGATCGCACCACTGTTCAACAGCACAGTTTTGCGATCGCGCAGTGCATCGGCCGCCTTTAACAGCGAGTCGGCGGGCAGATCGGTGATGATGATGCCGTTGCGGTCGGCGAGAGCCGCCGCCGCCTTGGCGACATCCTCGCCTTCCTTCAATCGCATTTCTTCCAGGAAGAAACGCTGATTGAGGAATTTGCCGGTGGTGTTGTTGTCCTCGATCGCCAGCCGCGCACCGGCGATGCCGTCATTTTCTGACGGTTGCTCGACAAGGGACAGTTTCGATTTGATGCCGGCCTGACCGAGATAGCCGACGCGGATGTCGATCGGGTCGGCCGCGAGCGCGGAACTGGCCACGAAGCTTAGTCCGATTGCGCCGATCAACCATCGGATCATGGACGCTCCCTGAATTCTCCTCCTCGACTTGACGACGATGGAGGGATACTTGTCCCGTAAGCACACTCGACTTGAAACTTGACTGAATTGTTCTAGCTTGCAAGTCCGCATTTCGTCGTTGTTCGACCGTCGATGTGAGGGATCACGATCATGAGAGCGCAATTTGTCTTTGCCGCGCTGATGCTGCTGGTGTCGGTGCCGGCGCGCGCCGCTCCGCCGAAGCTCGCGATTTTCGATTTCGAGCTGCTGGATACCAGCCTCGAAGGCGAGATGAGGGGGCCTCAGGCCGACGAGCATGATCGACTGATCCGCATCAGCGACCTGGTGCGCCGGCAGTTGACGGAATCCAGCAAGTTCGAGCTTCTGGACATCTCGCCGGTGAAAGCTGCGGCTGAGGGCAGCAATCTGCAGGCATGCGGCGGTTGCGACGTCCAGTATGCGCAGCGCATCGGCGCGGATCTCGTCATCACGGGTGTCATGAAGAAGATCTCGACACTTATTCTCAACCTCACCATCTTCGTGCGCGACGCCCGCACCGGACAGCTCATCACCGCGATGAATGCCGATTTTCGCGGCAACACCGATGAATCCTGGACGCGGGCGACCAGCTATCTCGTGCGCAACCGGCTGCTGGCGCCCAATTATGGCAAGCCCCAGCCCTAATGGACTGCGCAAAATCTCAGGCTTTCAGGCGCGCGGCGTGCCAGCGCAGATGATCGCCCATGAAGCTGGAGATGAAGAAATAACTGTGGTCGTAACCACCCTGGCGGCGCAGCGTGAGCGGAATGTTCGCCTTCTCGCAGGCGCTTTTCAGCAATTCGGGGCGAAGCTGCTCGGCCAGAAACGAATCTGCGTCGCCATAATCCACCAGTAGATCGGAGAATCTGTCGCCGTCCTCGATCAACGCAACCGCATCATGTCTGCGCCAGGCCTGCCTGTCGCTGCCGAGATAGCCTCCGAGCGCCTTGATGCCCCACGGTACCTGTGAGGGGGCGACGATCGGCGCAAAGGCGCTGGCGGCGCGGTACCGGTCGGGATGGCGCAGTGCGACAGTCAGGGCGCCGTGGCCGCCCATGGAATGACCGAAGATGGATTGCCGCCCGGCATCGACGGGGAAATTCGCGGCGACCAGTTTCGGCAATTCTTCCGTGACATAACTCCACATCCGGTAGTTACGCGCGAACGGCGCCTGTGTTGCGTCGACATAAAAGCCGGCGCCGAGCCCGAAATCATAGGCGCCGGCAGGATCGCCGGGCACCTTGTCGCCGCGCGGGCTGGTGTCCGGCGCGACGAACACCAGTCCGAGTTCAGCGCAGGCACTGCGGAACTCGCCTTTTTCCGTGACGTTGGCGTGGGTGCAGGTCAGTCCCGACAGATACCAGACCACCGGCAGCTTTGCGCCATCCTGATGGGGAGGGACATAGACCGAAAATGTCATGTCGGTGCCGGTCTCGGCGCTGGCGTGCTTGTAAACGCCTTGCGTACCGCCATGCGATTTGTTCAGCGAAACCGTTTGAATTGTCATGAGCTCACCATTGCCGTGCCGTGCCGCGTCGCGCGGCCTTTTAGGCCACGCCGTTGTCGATGGCCAACCGCACCAGTTCGGCGGATGTGCGCACGCCGAGTTTGTGGCGCATGATCGAGGATGTATTGGCGACGGTCTTGTAGGAGGAATGGACCAGCCACGCGATTTCGGACAGGCATTTTCCTGCACTGAGCAGGCGCAGTATCTCCATCTCGCGCGCCGTGAGTTTTGAAAGCGGGCTCCTTGCGTACGATGGTCCGGCGAATGCAATGCTTTGCGCAATCGCCGGCGGCAAATAGACCCCGCCCTTTGCTACCTCGCGGATGGCATCAACAAGGTCCTGGGGATCCCCGGTCTTGGAGACAAAACCCTTGGCGCCGACGTCGATGGCGCGCGCGGCGAATACCGGGTCATCGTTCATGCTGAACATGATGATGCGCGCCGACGCATCGCGCCCTAGCAGGCGTCGCGCCAACTCGAAACCGGACACCGTCGGAAGGTTGATGTCGAGCACGCAGATATCGGGATGCCGTTCGCCGAACACGCGCTCGCCGCTCTCCGCGTCGGAGGCTTCCACGACATCGATCTCCGGCTCGTCCGCGAACAAGGCACGACAGCCTGAAGCTACGATGCGATGGTCATCAACGATCAGAACGCGCATTGGCATTGGTCCCGAATAGCCGCGTCAATCCCGTTGTGCACCGCATCAGGTGAACACCTGCCGTCGATGGTCATGCAACCCGGGCGATGTTGCTATACGCTTCGATTAGATAGACGCCGGTTTTATCTGTCAACGCTCTGCTCGATGATGAATTGAAGACGAGTTCGCTCTCAGGCAAAGGCGATTTCACTCCTGGACAAATGATATGTGGCAAAAGCTTTCGTTACGTGCCCGGATCAACCTGTTGCTCGCGCTCGTCCTCACGCTTGGTCTGGCCATCAACGTTGCGCGGCTTGTGCTCGAGGCCGGCCCCCGGGTGCAGGCCGAAGATCAAAGCGTCATACGGTTGGCGCGCGAGTTCATCGACACGATCGTTGCGGGATTGAACGAGGCGCCGGATCCCGAGGCGCGACTGAACCAGATTGTTCACGACCTCAACAAGCTGCGTCACGTCAGCATCACCCGACAGAGCGAAGCCGTCGCAAGATCCGGGATCGCGGACAAGCCGGACGACAATCCCGATGCACGCTCGCCGCCGGCATGGTTTGTCCGGCTTGTTCACCCCGAACAGACCACGGTGAACGTGCCGATCTCGATCAAGGCAAAACCGGACACGCTGCTGATCACGTCGCATCCCAACGACGAGATGGCCGAAATCTGGGACGGGATATTCACTCAGCTCCTGATCGGCGCCGCGATTGCGATCGTTCTATTCCTCATTACCAGCAGGGTCGTTGGCCGGGCGCTGGCGCCGATCCAGACGCTTTCGAGTGCGATGGCGAAGATCGAGGCCGGCGGCTACGACACGCGCGTGAAACCGGACGGGCCGCCGGAACTCGTTGCCATTTGCGACAAGTTGAATCACCTTGCGGCCACTCTGGGCGATGCAGTTGAAGACAAGCGGCGCCTGGCCGAGCGCGTCGTCTCGCTGCAGGATGTCGAGCGCAAGGAAATTGCCCGCGAACTGCACGATGAATTTGGACCCTATCTCTTTGCCTTGCGGGTGCATGCCAGCGCCCTGACGCGGATTGCGGATGCGGGGGATCCGAGCGCGGAGGCCACGCGAAGGCACGGCAGTGCCATATTGGAACAGCTGAATGCCTTGCAGGCGTCCAATCGCCGGGTTCTTGAAAAATTGCGCCCCGTAGGTCTGACGGAACTCGGCCTTCGCGAGGCGCTCGGCGCGCTGCTGCGCCTGTGGGGCGAGTCTCACCCCGAAGTCGCTATCGAAACGGCGATCTCGCCCTCGTTGGGCGCCACCGGCGAGACGGCTGATCTGACGATCTACCGCACCATCCAGGAAGCCCTGACCAATGTGTTTCGCCACGCCGGCGCCACCTGCATCGAGGTAAGCGTTCAACCGGCCGAACTGCCTGTGGGGCTTGCGCGTAGCGGCCGCGGCGGCGCGCTGGTGCGGGTTCGTGACAATGGCAACGGATTGGGGCCCGATCACAAGCTGGGCTTCGGGCTAACCGGCATGCGCGAGCGCATTTTGGCGCTGGGCGGCTCGCTTACGATTGCCTCCGGGGACAGCGGCGTAACGGTAGAAGCCTTGGTTCCCCGGGACGTGGGGCGATAGAGCCGTTGGGCTCTAGATTCTTTTTTGACGCGTTTTCTTGACGCGAACCGGTGTCCACTTCGCTGGAAAGCGCTCTAATTCGGGAATTTTTCCCGAATGCGTTCGGGACGTTTTGAATGGTGCGCAACTTTTTTGACGCCCGTAAGATCATCAGCGGCGTACCGGCAGACACCAATGCAGCCGGAATGGGATGGGACGAAGTAAAATGGGCGCGCGATTCCTGTTTATCGGGACAATATCACTGTGTCTGGTTCCCGGGAGTGACTGCGCTCAAGCCCAGGACGCGGCCGGTGCGACCGAGGTCTTGCCCGCCATCGAGGTGGTTTCTCCGGGGACAGCTGCCAGGCCCGCCCGCAGCAGAAATGCGCCCCGGGCGAGCAGGAACGTCCGCAGGGTTTTCGTCTATCCGACCGCGCCCACGCCGACGGCCGGTTCCGGAATGGATGTCGACAAGGTGGCGGCAAGCGTCAACGCGGTGGGGGCCGGACAGATCGCGCGCACCGGCTCGCTGAACATCGCGGACGCATTACAGCAGCAGGTGCCCGGTATCATCATCAGTGATACGACCGGAAATCCGTTTATGCCCGACATCCAATTTCGAGGTTTCGTCGCATCTCCGGTCGCCGGTACGCCTCAGGGACTGGCGGTTTACCAGAACGGCGTGCGCATCAACGAAGCGTTCGGCGACACCGTCAACTGGGACCTGATCCCGACGGCCGCGATCAGGTCGGTCACCGTCGTCACCAACAATCCCGCGTTCGGTCTCAACGCGCTGGGCGGCGCCGTCAACGTCCAGATGAAGGATGGCTTCAACTATCGTGGCGCCGAAATCAACACGATGGGCGGTTCGTTCGGACGCATCCAGAGTTCGGCGCAGTATGGCAAGCAGATCGACAATTTTTCCGTCTATGGCGCGCTCGAAGGCGTGCGTGATAACGGCTTTCGCAATTTTTCGGAGTCGGCCATTCGCCGGTTCTATGGCGATGTCGGCTACCGCACCGATAGCAGTGAATTTCACCTCAACGTGGGCCTGGCCAAAAACAATTTCGGCGCGGCGGCGACGGTGCCGGCTGAATTGCTGCAGAATTACTGGGGCGCCACCTACACCACGCCGCAGACGACATCCAATCAGGTTGCCTATGCCAATTTGACCGGAAAGGTCGAGGCCACGCCGACCTGGACGATCGAAGGCTCGGCGCGCGTCCGCGCTTTCAGGCAAAAGACGGTGGACGGCAATCCGACCGAGACGGAGCGCTGCGCGGCCGATCCGGGCCTGCTTTGCTTTAACGACGACGACGTCCCGGCAAATGGCCTCAACGGCGTCCAGCTCGCCAATCCCTTCCCCGACAACGCCGTGCTGGGACAGATCGACCGGACCACAACCCGTTCGGTCACGACCGGGGCAACCCTGCAGGCAACCAACACCGATCAGTTGTTCGGGCACAACAACCAGTTCATGGTCGGCGCCAGTATCGACTCCGGTGTCACCCGCTTCGGGGCCAGCGCGGAACTCGGCACCATCGGTTCAAACTACGTCGTCAACGGCAGCGGTATCTATCTCGGACCGTCCGGCGAGCCGATCTCGATCGGCCCGGTTTCGCTTCGTGCCACCAACCGCTACACCGGGCTCTACGCGTCAGACACGTTCGACGTGACCGATAGATTTTCGATCACGGGCGGCGGCCGGTTCAACCATGCGCATATTAAGCTGGAGGATCAGATCGGTACGGCGCTCAATGGCGAGCATACGTTTACCCGCTTCAATCCGATGATCGGCGGCACCTACAAGATCACACCCGCCTTGACTGCCTATGCGGGGTATTCCGAGGCCAATCGTGCACCGACCCCGCTGGAGCTTGCGTGCGCCGACCCCTTGCGCCCCTGTCTCATTGCCGCATTCCTCATCGCCGACCCGCCGCTGAAGCAAGTCGTGTCCCGCACCCTCGAGGCAGGCTTCCGCGGAACGTCGGAGCTGAATATCGGAACCTTGAGTTGGAAAGTTGGTGCGTTCCGCGCCACCAACGCCGATGACATCCTCGCAATTCCGAGCCCCGAGCTGCAGGGATTTGGCTATTTCCAGAACGTAGGTCGGACGCGGCGCCAGGGCATCGAGGCCCAGGTCAATCTGACGTCCAAGACACTGCAACTCTATGCCAGCTATGCCCTAGTGGATGCGCGCTTCCTCGACGCGCTGCAGGTCGGCTCCAACAGCCCGTTCGCCGATGACAACGGCAATGTCCAGATTCTGCCGGGCAATCGAATTCCGGCGATCCCCCGCAACCGGATCAAGTTCGGCATCGACTACGCGATCACGGATGCCTTCAAGGTCGGGGGCGATGCGCTGTTCGTCGACAACCAGTTTTTTGCCGGCGACGAATCCAATCAGGCGCCGAGACTGCCGTCCTATGCGGTTTTCAACCTGCACACCTCGTATCAGATCAACAAGACGCTCCAGATCTATGGGCGCGTGGATAACATCTTCGATAACCGCTATGCGACTTACGGGACCTTCTTCGACATGGGCGACATCCCCAACTTCGCCAATGGCGGCGCACCCTTCACCGACGCGCGTTCGCTCAGCCCGGCGCGGCCGCGCGCCTTCTACGCAGGCCTGAAGGCGACCTTCTGAAGCGAACCGTCACGGTCGATTCCACCAGGAAAAGCCGATCCATCCCAGCATCACTGCGCCTGCAATCCACAACAGGATGATAACAGCCATTCCGGCCCGGCTGATCGGACGCTGCGCGGCCGCGTTCGCCTTGGCGCGGCATTCGACCATGATCTCATCGGGAATCAGCGTCACCACGAGCCAGATGCCCAAAGGGAGCAGGATCAACTCGTCGAGATAGCCGACGACCGGGATGAAGTCCGGAATGAGGTCAATCGGCGACAGCGCATATCCGGCAACGGCAATGGCGAGTGCCTTCGCGTACCACGGCACGCGCGGATCGCGGGACGCGAGATAGATCGCGTGAGCGTCGCGCTTCAGAGCCTTCGCCCAGGTTTTGATACCAGTTTTGATACGAGAGAGCATGGAGCCTTCCAGAGTACCGGATTGCCGGTCAAGGTAGCAGCGTGATCAGAACTTGCGTGGCATTTCAGCCGCGCTTCTTGCGCATGGACGATCGGGTGAGACGCAGGCGGCCATTGGTGCGCGGCAGAAACTGCTTGCCCCTGGTGCTGAGGAAATCGAGCATTGCCTGCGCCGGCGGCAGCAGGACCTTGTCCTTGCGGGAGAGCGCGTACCATTGCCGGATCACGGGAAGGCCGACAACGTCGAGCGTGGTCAATCGCCGCTCGTCGAGCTCGGTCGCCACCGTGTGCGCGGAAATGAATGCAATGCCCAAACCTGCGATCACGGCCTGCTTGATGGTCTCGTTGCTGCTCATGACGAGGCCGATCCTGGGGCGAATGCCGGCCGATTCGAACAGCTGTTCCATCAACCCGCGCGTTCCGGATCCAGGTTCGCGCGTCAGGAAAGTTTCGCTGGCGAGTTCGCCCGGCGCGATGCGGGATTTTCGCGCCAGCCGATGTCCGGTCGGCGCGATGATGACGTGGGGGTGGTCGCCGATCAGGTGAACGTTCATGTCGATGTCTGCAGGCGGGCGGCCCATGATCGCAAAGTCGAGATCGTAGCCGCGCAATGCCGTGCCGATCTCCTGCCGGTTTCCGATCGAGAGCGTGACTTCGACGTCCGGATGCCGTTTCGAAAATCCTGAAATCATGAACGGCACGAAATATTTCGCGGTGCTGACGGCGCCGATCGAGATGCGGCCGGCGGTCTTCCCCGCCATCATCGCCATCGTGGTTTCGCAATCTGATATCGCCGCCTCGATCCGCTCAGTCAGCGCCAGCACTTCGCGTCCGGCATCCGTCAGCAGCATGCCGTCGCCGGTGCGCTGGATTAGCGGCAGTCCGGCGAGTGCCTGCAAATTGCGAAGCTGCAGCGTGACCGCGGGCTGGGTGAGATGGAGCTGTTTGGCCGCTGATGTGACCGATCGACTTTTTTGAACAGCGGCCAGTGCACGCAACTGGCGGATCGTCACTTCCCGCAATAACCGGCCTGCCATCGCCGCACCTTTATAATAAAAACTTTGCCTAGACCAAAGATAACAAAATTTTACTAATTCGGCAAACTGCGTTTCCTTTGACATCGCGGATTGCCAAGCCGGCGAGACGCTTCGAGAGCCCCCGAAAGAGGGCACAGGGGAGACGGCCATGGACGAGCGCGTGACGCTGCGTTCACATCTCGATCGGTCCGCATTGCAGACGCCGCTGCATGGCGCTGCACTTGCCGACGTGATCAAGGCGATTGCGTCAGCTTCCATCGAGCTTGCCGGGCTGATCGCGGATGGACCGTTCGCAGGCATTACCGGACGGCACGGCGGCATCAATTCTGACGGCGATCAGCAAAGGGATATCGATGTCGCCGCCGATGAATTGATACGGCGTGCCCTACGCGGCACCCCGGTGGCGGCGGTTCTTTCCGAGGAAGCGGCGCTGCCGGAAACCCTGCGTCCCTCGGCGCCGTTCTGTGTTGCGATCGACCCGCTCGATGGATCGGCCAACCTCGACAACAATATCTCGGTCGGCACCATCTTTTCGATCCGCCCCAGGGGCAACGACCTGCTTTCGACCTTCTTCGAGCCCGGCACGGCGCAGTGCGCCGCCGGTTTCATCGTCTACGGTCCGCAGACCACGCTCGTCCTCGCGCTCAACGCGCGCGTCGATGTCTTCATGCTCGACCGCCACGCGCAGGAATTCGTGCAGACCCGGCAGGGTGTGCAGATCGCACGCAATATGCCGGAGTTCGCCATCAACGCGTCCAATCACCGCCACTGGCACGGACCGGTCCGCACCTATATCGATGAGTGCCTCTCCGGCACCAGCGGCGGCGGCGAGGTGGATTTCAACATGCGCTGGATTGGTTCGCTGGTTGCGGAGGCGCTTCGCATCCTGGTGCGCGGCGGCGTGTTCCTTTATCCGGCCGATGCCCGCCCGAGCTATCGGGAAGGGCGGCTTCGCCTGCTGTACGAAGCCCATCCAATGGCGCTGATCATGGAATGGGCGGGAGGCGCGGCGTCGACCGGGCGCCGGCGAATTCTGGAACTGGCTGCGAAAACCCCGCATCAGCGGGTGCCGCTGATCATGGGATCCGTGCACCACGTGCGCGACGTGACGGCCATTCACGACAGGATCGAACCGATGTTCGACAATAGCGACGCACCGCTGTTTGCGCGGCGCGGCCTCTTCCTCTGACGGGACAATCGTGATGTCGCGGGCTCATCCCATCATATCGATCACGGGTTCGTCGGGCGCCGGCACGACGTCGGTGAAGAAGACGTTCGAGCAGATCTTCCGCCGCGAAAAGGTCGTTGCGGCCTACATCGAGGGTGACGCCTTCCACCGCTACAATCGCTTCGAGATGCGCACGAAAATGCTGGAGGAAGCCGAGCGCGGCAACAAGCATTTCAGCCATTTCAGCCCGGAAACCAACCTGTTTGTCGAACTGGAAAGGGTGTTCCGGGACTACGGCGAATCCGGCACCGGAACCACCCGTCACTACATCCACGACGACGAAGAAGCGAAGCTGTATGGCGCCGAACCGGGCACGTTCACCGACTGGCGCCGATTGCCTGAGAATTCCGACCTGCTGTTTTACGAAGGACTGCATGGCGCCGTCGTGACCGACAAGGTCAACGTCGCACAGCATGCCGATCTCAAGATCGGCGTCGTGCCTGTCATCAACCTGGAATGGATCCAGAAGCTGCACCGCGACCGCAGCGCCCGCGGCTATACCGCGGAGGCGGTGACCGACACCATCCTGCGGCGCATGCCCGACTACGTGAACTATATCTGCCCGCAGTTCGCCGAGACCGACATCAATTTCCAGCGCGTGCCGACCGTCGATACGTCGAACCCGTTCATCGCGCGTTGGATTCCGACGCCGGACGAATCGATGGTGGTGATCCGCCTGAGGAATCCGCGCGGCATCGATTTTCCGTATCTGCTGTCGATGATCCCGCACAGCTTCATGTCGCGCGCCAATTCGATCGTGATCCATGGCGCGAAACTCGATCTGGCGATGCAGCTCATTCTCACCCCGCTGATCCTGCAACTGATGGAACGCAAGAGGCGCACGACATGAACGCTCCCCTGTCCCGTATCGCCACCCGTCCGGATGCTTCGCACGCGGAAATGGCCAACGCGATCCGCTTTCTGGCGATCGATGCGGTTGAACAAGCAAAGTCCGGTCATCCCGGCATGCCGATGGGCATGGCCGACGTCGCCACCGTTCTGTTTTCGCGATTCCTTAAATTCGATCCGGCCGACCCGGCGTGGCCCGACCGCGATCGCTTTGTGCTGTCCGCCGGTCACGGCTCGATGCTGCTGTACGCGCTGTTGCACCTGACAGGCTACGAGGGCGTGACATCGGATGAACTCAGGGCCTTCCGGCAATGGGGATCGAAAACGCCGGGACATCCCGAATATGGCCATACCCCTGGTGTCGAGACCACTACCGGGCCGCTTGGGCAGGGCATCGCCACCGCCGTTGGCATGGCGCTCGCCGAACGACTGATGAATGCGCGCTTCGGCGACGACTACGTCGATCACTTCACGTATGTGATTGCCGGCGACGGCTGCCTGATGGAAGGCCTCAGCCACGAGGCGATCTCGCTGGCCGGCCATCTCAGGCTCAATCGCCTGATCGTGCTGTTCGACGACAACGAGATTTCGATCGATGGCGCGACCTCGCTGTCGTGCTCTGATGACCAGCTCGCGCGGTTCAAGGCCTCCGGATGGTCGGCCTGCCGGATCGACGGCCACGACCCCGAGGCCATCGCCGCTGCGATCGAACGGGCCCGCACCAGCGACCGGCCGTCGCTGATCGCCTGCCGCACGCTGATCGGTTTCGGGTCGCCGAGCCGCCAGGGCAGCGAGAAAGCCCATGGTGCGCCGCTCGGCACTGAAGAGGTAGCAAAGACCCGCGATGCGTTGAACTGGCCATATCCGCCGTTCCACGTTCCCGATTCCATCCTTGCGCAATGGCGAAACGCCGGCGCACGCGGGCATGCGGCGCGCCGCAGCTGGATCGAACGCACAAAACGCTGTGCCGCGACGCGCTCGCCGTTTCACGATGCCCTCAATCGCCATTTGCCGTGCGGCTATGTCGACGCGATGGCGCTGCTGCGCGATCGCTTCGCCGCCGAGCGGCCCAACATCGCGAGCCGGCAGGCCTCGCAGCTGGTGATCGACGCAATCGCCGAGGCGTTGCCGAATCTGCTCGGCGGCTCCGCCGATCTGACCCATTCCAACCTGACGCGCGCCAAAACGCACGGGTCCGTGCAGGCCGATTGCCTCAACGGCAGCTACATTCACTACGGCGTCCGCGAGCACGCGATGGCGGCGGCGATGAACGGCATCGCGTTGCATGGCGGCTTCATTCCCTATGGCGGCACCTTTCTCAGCTTCGCCGACTACAGCCGGCCCGCGATCAGGCTGGCGGCATTGATGGGTATCCGCGTCATCCATGTGATGACGCACGACTCGATCGGACTGGGCGAAGATGGCCCCACTCACCAGCCGGTCGAGCATCTGGCATCGCTGCGGGCGATCCCCAACCTGCTGGTGTTTCGCCCCGGCGATGCCATTGAGACCGCAGAAGCCTGGGATTGCGCGTTGCGCGCCCAAAATAGCCCGTCGCTGCTGTGCCTGTCGCGGCAGGCGATGCCGACGTTCCGCGAAGCCGGTGAGCAGAATCTGGTCGGGTTCGGCGCTTACGTCGTGGTCGATCCGGAGGAAGGCCGCGACGTCACCCTGATCGCCACCGGCTCGGAAGTATCGATCGCCATGCACGCGGCCGAATTGCTGGCGAGCGTCAACGTCCGCGCGGCCGTGGTTTCGGCGCCGTGCTTCGAATTGTTTCGCCAGCAATCCCGCGAATATCGAACCGCGGTGCTCGGCCGCGTGCCGCGGATCGGCGTCGAAGCCGCGGTCGAAGGCGACTGGGCGCGCTGGCTCGGCGATGACGGCGAATTCGTCGGCATGACCGGCTTTGGCGCTTCCGCACCGGCCGAAACGCTCTACCGCGAATTCGGTATCACCGCGGACGGGGTGGCGAAGGCGGCCCTGCGCTGCATCGCGCGGGCGAGAATGGCGGCGAGCGACACATGACCGCCTGCACACCAACAACGACACGGAGGTTCCAATGGCCAGAATCACACTGAGGCAATTGCTCGATCACGCCGCCGAGCGCGGCTACGGCGTGCCGGCATTCAACATCAACAACATGGAGCAGGGCCTTGCGATCATGGAGGCCGCGGCCGCCGTCGATGCACCCGTTATCATCCAGGCCTCGCGCGGCGCGCGCTCTTACGCCAACGACATCATGCTCTCGAAGATGATCGACGCGCTGGAGGAGATGCATCCGCAGATCCCGCTTTGCCTGCATCAGGACCACGGCAACGAGGAAGCAACCTGCGCCACCGCGATCAAGCATGGCTTCACCTCCGTCATGATGGACGGTTCGCTCAAGGCCGACGCCAAGACCGCGGCGGATTACGACTACAATGTCGACATCACCCGCCGCGTGGTCGACATGGCGCACTGGATCGGTGCCTCCGTCGAGGGCGAACTGGGCGTGCTCGGTTCGCTGGAGCATGGCGGCGGCGAACAGGAGGACGGTCACGGCGTCGAGGGTGAAGTCAGCCACGACCAGCTGTTGACCGATCCGGACCAGGCGGTCGATTTCGTCCGCGCCACCAAGGTCGACGCGCTGGCGATCGCGATGGGCACCTCGCACGGCGCCTACAAGTTTTCGCGCAAGCCCGACGGCGACATCCTTGCGATGCGTGTGGTCGAGGAGATCCATCGCCGGCTGCCGAACACGCATCTGGTGATGCATGGTTCCTCCTCGGTGCCGCAGCCGCTGCAGGACATTTTCAATCAGTTCGGCGGCGAAATGCCGCAGACCTGGGGCGTGCCGGTCGAGGAGATCGTCCGCGGCATCAGGCACGGCGTCCGCAAGGTCAACATCGATACCGACTGCCGGCTGGCGATGGCCGCTGCGTTCCGCAAGGTCGCCACCCAAAACCGCAGCGAATTCGATCCGCGCAAATTCCTCAAACCGGCGATGGACGCGCTACGCGATCTTTGCCGTGACCGCTTCGAGCAATTCGGCACCGCCGGCCACGCCTCGAAGATCAAGGTCGTTCCATTGGCCGAGATGGCGAGGCGCTATCGCTCCGGCGCGCTCGACCCACGCATCGGGGAGATGACCCATGCCGCCTGATCTTTTGATCCCCACGCTTCCGACCAGCCGCCGCACGCAACAAGAGGAAACCAAGATGAACCAGCACTCGATGACCATCCGCGGCAAGGATCGCTACAGGTCCGGCGTCATGGAATACAAGAAGATGGGCTATTGGGAGCCCGACTACGAGCCGAAGGAAACCGACATCATCGCCCTGTTCCGAGTCACCCCGCAGGATGGCGTCGATCCGATCGAGGCTGCGGCGGCGGTGGCCGGCGAATCCTCGACCGCAACCTGGACCGTGGTGTGGACCGACCGGCTCACGGCGGCGGAGAAATACCGCGCCAAGTGCTACCGCGTCGATCCGGTGCCGAACTCGCCGGGGCAATATTTCGCCTATATCGCCTACGATCTCGACCTGTTCGAGAACGGATCGATCGCCAATCTGTCGGCGTCAATCATCGGCAACGTGTTCGGATTCAAGCCGCTGAAGGCGTTGCGGCTGGAGGACATGCGGCTGCCGGTGGCCTATGTGAAGACGTTCCAGGGGCCGGCGACCGGCATCGTGGTCGAGCGCGAGCGCATGGACAAGTTCGGCCGCCCGCTGCTCGGGGCCACCGTGAAGCCGAAGCTTGGGCTGTCCGGCCGCAACTACGGACGCGTGGTCTATGAAGCGCTCAAGGGCGGGCTCGACTTCACCAAGGACGACGAGAACATCAACTCGCAGCCGTTCATGCATTGGCGCGAACGCTTCCTCTATTGCATGGAAGCCGTCAACAAGGCGCAGGCGGCGTCCGGTGAGGTCAAGGGCACCTATCTCAACGTCACCGCCGGAACCATGGAGGACATGTACGAACGGGCCGAATTCGCCAAGGAGCTTGGCTCGGTCATCATCATGATCGACCTGGTGATCGGCTACACAGCGATCCAGTCGATGGCGAAATGGGCGCGCCGCAACGACATGATCCTGCATCTGCATCGGGCAGGGCATTCGACCTATACGCGGCAGCGCAGCCATGGCGTCTCATTCCGCGTCATCGCGAAATGGATGCGGCTCGCCGGCGTCGATCACATCCACGCCGGCACCGTGGTCGGCAAGCTCGAGGGCGATCCGGCGACCACGCGCGGCTATTACGACATCTGCCGCGAAGACTACAATCCGGTGCGGCTCGAGCACGGCGTGTTCTTTGAACAGAACTGGGCCAGCCTCAACCGGATGATGCCGGTCGCGTCCGGCGGCATTCACGCCGGGCAGATGCACCAGCTGCTCGATCATCTCGGCGAAGACGTGATCCTGCAGTTCGGCGGCGGCACCATCGGCCATCCCATGGGCATCCAGGCCGGCGCAACCGCCAATCGCGTCGCGCTGGAAGCGATGATCCTCGCCCGCAACGAGGGCCGCGACTATCTCGCCGAAGGTCCGGAAATTCTGGCCAAGGCGGCGGAGACTTGCACGCCGCTGAAGTCGGCGCTCGAGGTCTGGAAGAACGTCACCTTCAACTATGAATCGACCGACATGCCCGACTACGTCCCCACACCCAGCGTCGCGATGTAAGGAGCTGTTATCATGCGCATTACCCAGGGGGGCTTCTCGTTCCTGCCCGATCTAACCGACGAGCAGATTTCCCGCCAGGTCCAGTATTGTCTGGAGAAAGGCTGGGCGGTGAACATCGAATTCACCGACGACCCGCATCCCCGCAACAGTTTTTGGGAGATGTGGGGATTGCCGATGTTCGACCTTCGCGACGCCGCCGGCGTGATGATGGAGCTCGGTCAATGCCGCAAGGTGTACGGCAACAGCTACATCCGAATGTCGGCGTTCGATAACAGCCACGGCTGGGAATCGGTGCGGCTGTCCTTCATCGTCAACCGGCCAAAGGACGAACCCGGCTTCCGCCTCGAACGGCACGAGATGGCCGGCCGCAACATTCGCTACACCACGAAGTCTTACGCGGTCGATCGCCCGGAAGGCGGTCGCTACGGTTAGCTCCTCTGTTACCTCTGCCGGCCGGCGGATCTCCCTCATCGACCCCGGCCGGATCCTCTGCTCCGTCGTTTGCGAAAGCGGCGACGGAGCTTTTTTTCTCCAGCGTTGAGGTTCGCACATGGATTTGGATGCCTCGCCGATGACAGACAGGGTCAGTCTCCGCGAAGAACTCGAGGCCGTCGGCATTGAGGAGATCCTCACCCAGCTCGACCGCGAGCTGATCGGGCTCAAACCCGTCAAGACACGCATCCGCGAAATCGCGTCGCTGCTGTTGATCGAGCGTATCCGCAAGCGGATGAATCTGACAACGGACGTGCCGACACTGCATATGTCGTTCACCGGCAATCCCGGCACCGGCAAGACCACGGTGGCGCTGCGGATCGCGAGCATTCTCCACCGGCTTGGTTTCGTTCGCCGCGGCCATGTCGTCTCGGTCACCCGCGACGAACTGGTGGGGCAATATATCGGCCACACCGCACCCAAGACCAAGGAGGTGCTGAAGAAGGCGATGGGCGGCGTGCTGTTCATCGATGAGGCCTATTATCTCAATCGGCCGGACAATGAACGGGACTACGGCCAGGAGGCGATCGAGATCCTGCTGCAGGTGATGGAATCGCAGCGCGAGGATCTGGTGGTCATCCTCGCCGGCTATGGCGACCGCATGGAGAAATTCTACGCCAGCAATCCGGGCTTCCGCTCCCGGATCGCCCATCACATCGATTTTCCGGATTATTCCAATGATGAGCTGCTCGCCATCGCCGACCTGATGCTGCACGACATGAACTACAAGTTCAGCGACGAGGCGCGGGAGGCCTTCATCCGCTACATCGCGGCGCGCGTCACCCAGCCGCTGTTCTCCAACGCCCGCTCGATCCGAAACGCGCTCGACCGCATGCGGCTGCGGCAGGCCAATCGTCTCGTTGCCGATCTCGACCGCATGCTGGACGCCGACGACGTGATGTCGCTGCAGGCATCGGACGTGCTCGCCAGCCGGGTGTTTTTGAAAGACAAGTCGTAGACTGGAGTCCGGCGTAAACCCGAAGCAAGCCTGCGCCGGGTTCGCCACCTCGCGCATGTCGGCGGCACCTCGGTTATTCGGCGGCCGCGCATCACGCTCTCGCCATCTCCCGTGCCCCGCCCAGCAGCTTGACGTTGAGCTTGCCACCCGTGAACAGCATGTCGTCCAGTGCCTGGCTGATGTCAGGGGATTCGACGGTTTTGCCGCCATCGCGGGCGATACTTGCCTGCGCCACGCGCCGCATCAGTTCCTTGATGAAGGCGGCGCTGACGCCCTCGGTCCGCTGCGCGGCCTCGCCAACGATGGCATCGCTGAGCGGCAACCCCCTGCCGTAGAGCTGGACGAGTTTCTTGCGGCCGATCTCGTTCGGCACCGGCACCTCGATCGCCTGGTCGATGCGGCCGGGGCGGCTTGCCAACGCGCTCTCCAGCTGTTCCGGCCGGTTGGTGGTCAGCACGAACAGGATGTCCGCATCCTGCTTCAGACCGTCCATTTCGTTGAGAAGCTCATTGAGCATGACTTCATCGCAAGCGCTGCTCATCTGCTCGCGGTCGCGCGCGGCGAGATCGGCGTCCTCGATCACGACCATCGCGGGCTGCAGCAGTCGGGCAAGGCTCATGTACTGCGCAAGGGCGCCGACCTGTGCGGCCGTGATGATCAGGGTCGTATGACCTGGCAGGTTGCTCGCGAGATAGCGGATTGTATGCGTCTTTCCTGTTCCGGGTGGCCCATAGAGCAGGATGCCCTTGCGGGTCGATTGCCCGAGCTCGCGCAGCTTTTGGCGGTTTCCGACAAATTCCAGCACGTTGCGATCGAGCAGTTTCAGTGTGGCCTCGGGCAGGATGACGTCGTCGCGTCGGACCAGCGGCACCTTGTGGACCATGATGCCTCTCGTGCGCCCGCTATAACCCCTGTCGACATCGAGCGACAAAACCTTGCCGCGATAGCTGCGCGCGTCATTGACCGCGCGCTCGAGCTCGGCGAAGCAGCGTTGCGCGAACTCCGCGCCTTCGGCGCCAGCAGGCACGGCAATCTCGATACGCGTACCCGCTTCACGGCTATACTCGCGGTGCGAGGAAAGCACCACGGCATAGCGCAAATCGTCGTCGGTTCTGCAGAGCCACAGGCCATTTTCGAGACATTTGACGGGCTCGCTCTCGCCGACATCAACGTCGTGATACTGCGCGGGTGCTATGGCGTGCGCATTCCGGCCGTCGCGGGTCAGCGCCGCGAAGTTCAACGTCTCGTAGCGATGCTCTTCATAGATGCCGAAAAATCGCAGCGGAGATCCGGAGAACAGCCTGTCGACGCCGGCTTGAACATCCGCGCGCATGTGACCTGGGAATAGTCGCGAGGTCGAAACCAGTCGATCCATTGGAATTCCGGCAAAATGCGAGGTCAAGGCCTGGTAGGCATGCTCGAATTGCTTGCCGCTGGTGAATTCGGGCAGCTGGCTCGTGATCCCCTTCACGCACTCATCGCAGATAAGTGCCACATTGCCTTTCAAGGAAATCCGGTTGGCGAAAGGATCCCCGCAGAGATTGCAGCGGTCGTTGAACACCAGACTATCCGCGATAGTCGCTCTGCTCGTGATACGGAGCGGATGACCGGCGTCATCGATGCGTTGCCGAGCAGCCTCCAGCATCTCGCTGGCGATGTCAGCCGGGTAGCTTCCGCAACTTGCTTTGTCTTCTTTCCGAAGTGCATCCCTAAATCTGCATGCGTCCGCCAGTGGCTTCCGGAATACCTCGAGCAGGAGGTCGATCAGGAACTGCAGCGGCGTTTCTTCGTCGTGGTGAAAGATGATTTCGCGATGGCTGGCCTTCGCCTTGACTGTACTCATTGGAAAATTGCCCCCGATTGAACTGGCACCCGCCCTGCGTCTCACTTCAAGGGGGCCTTGAGACCCTAGAACAAACAAAGAACAATGTCCACTACCTCAACGTGCACGAGCGCGATTCGATTCACCGAGCGTTCGAATTATGGAGCAACTTCAATGAAGTAAAAGTTCATAGTGTTGCTCGGAATCACGCGCCATACTGTCGTCGTCCAAAGCAATGTCGCGAACAAGGGACGCGAAGAGAGCGGATCGGCTGCGAAGATCGCAAGGCCGTTTCCCGCTTCCAACCTCGCGCCGATTGAGAGATCCGATGACCGATGTGACCGAGAAAACCCCTCCCGATTCCCCAACCGACGCATCTTTCCGCCCGCATTCGTCCCATTGGGGTGTGTTTTCGGCGCGCTGGCAGGGCGACGAGCTCGAGGTTCGGCCGCACCCTGATGATCCCGATCCGAACCAGATCATCGATAATTTTCCCGGCGCCTTGCGCCACCGCGCGCGCGTCGCGCAGCCGGTGGTGCGCCGTGGCTGGCTCGAAGGGAAGCGCGGGCCGGACGCGCGCCGCGGGCGTGATGAATTTATCCCGATGTCCTGGAAGGACGCGCTGGATCTGCTTGGCGCCGAACTCGCCCGCGTGCGGGACAATTATGGTCCGGGTGCGGTGTTCGGCGGCTCCTACGGCTGGTCGAGCGCGGGCCGCTTTCACCATGCGCAGAGCCAGGTCCATCGCTTCCTGAACATCGCGATGGGCGGCTACGTCAAGTCGGTCAATTCATATAGTTCCGGCGCCGCCACCGTCGTGGTGCCCCACATCATTGGCGACTACGAGGATCTGACCAAGCGCAACGTCTCCTGGGAACAGATCGCCGAGCACAGCGATGTCGTGCTCGCCTTTGGCGGCATGGCGCTGAAGAACAGCATGGTGGCCGGCGGCGGCACCAGCAAGCATGTCGAGCGTGGCGCGATGGCGCGCGCCGCGGCGCGCGGCTGCCAGTTCGTCCATGTCAGCCCGCTGCGCGGCGATTTGCCTGATGAAGCCCGCTCGCAATGGATCAGCAACATCCCGGGCACCGATGTCGCCCTGATGCTGGCGCTGGTGCATACGCTGGTTGCCGAGGGACTGCACGATCGGGCCTTCCTCGATCGCTTCACGGTCGGCTGGCCGGTGTTCGAGCGTTACGTTCTGGGCGAGACCGACGGCCAGCCCAAGGATGCGGCATGGGCCGCGGCGATATCAGGCGTCGCCGCCGACACCATCGTTGCGCTCGCCCGCAAGCTTCACGGCCGCCGTGCGCTGATCGTGGTCTCGCACTCGCTGCAACGGGCCGAACATGGCGAGCAGCCGGTCTGGATGGGCGCCGTTCTTGCCGCAGCGCTGGGGCAGATCGGTCTGCCGGGCGGCGGCTATGCCTACGCGCTCGGGGCCATCGCCTATTACGGCCGACGCTACAACGCCGTGCCGACGCCGACACTTTCGCAAGCGCGTAACGGCGTCACCGAATTCATTCCGGTCGCCCGCATCGCCGACATGCTGCTCAATCCCGGCGGCACCTATCGCTACAACGGCAAGACCAAGACCTATCCCGACATCAAGCTCGTCTACTGGGCCGGCGGTAATCCCTTCCATCACCATCAGGACATCAATCGCCTGAGGAAGGCCTTCGCGCAGGTCGACACGTTGGTGGTGCATGAATTGGGCTGGACCGCGACGGCGCGGCATGCCGATTTCGTGCTGCCCGCGACCATGACGCTGGAGCGCGAGGATATCGGCGCTAATGCCAACGATCCCCTGCTGGTGCCGATGCAGCAGATTGCGCCGCCTTATGGTGAAGCGCGGGACGATTACGCCATCTTTTCCGATCTCGCCGAACGCCTCGGCAAGCGCGAAGCCTTCACCGAAGGCCGCAACGTCCGCCAATGGCTGGAGCACCTGTACGAGCCGACGCGGAAAGGGCTGGCAGAGCGCGGATTAGCGGCGCCGAGTTTCGACGAGTTCTGGAAGGGCGACGGCCTGATCATGCCGCAACACCCTGATGATGGCGGGCAGCTGCGCCGTTTCCGCGAAGATCCGGATGGCGCAAAACTGCCGACGCCGAGCGGCAAGCTGGAAATCTTCTCGGAGACCATCGCGGGCTTTGGCGAGACGGACTGTCCGGGTCATCCGGCCTGGCTCGAGCGGGTGCAGGTGCCGGCGCCGTCGGCACCGCTGATCCTGGTCGCCAACCAGCCGGCGACGCGGCTACACAGCCAGCTTGATTTCGGTGGCCACAGCGCAGCGTCGAAGCAACGCGGACGCGAGGTCGCATGCATGAATCCGATCGACGCCGCCGCGCGCGGGATTTCCGACGGTGACATCATTCGCCTGTTCAACGAGCGCGGCGCGTGTCTGGCGGGCGTCCGCGTGACCGACGGTATAAGGCAGGGCGTGATCCAGCTGGCTACCGGCGCCTGGTACGATCCCGCCGATCCCAACGAAGATGCGCCGCTTTGCGTGCACGGCAATCCGAACGTCCTGACGCGGGACGTCGGCACGTCCTCTCTGGCGCAGGGCTGCACCGGGCAACTGACGACCGCCGAGGTCGAACGTTTCATCGGCAATCTGCCGCCGATCCAGGCCTACGATCCGCCCGTGACAGCGAAGCGCGGAAGCTAGGTCATGGATAAAGTTGATCTCTGTTTCACGCCGGCAACGGATCTGGCGGGTGCGATCCGCGCCAAAAAACTATCCTCCGTCGAAATCACCTCGACGGTGCTGGAGCGCATCGCAGCCCTTGAACCCAAACTGAACGCGTTCGCGCATCTGGCTGCGGCGGAGGCGATGGACGCCGCGGCGGCCGCCGACAGCGCGCTCGCCAAGGGAGATTCGCTCGGGCCGCTGCACGGCATTCCCGTCACCATCAAGGACCTCGAACCGGTGCGCGGCATGCCGTTCGAACGTGGGACCTATTTGTTTCGCGGCGAGGTCGCGCCTGCCGATAACGTCGCGGTCGCGCGCCTCCGCAGCGCGGGCGCCATCATCCTCGGCAAGACCACCACGCCCGAATTCGGCTGGAAGGGTGTCAGCCACAGTCCGCTGACCGGCGTGACGCATAATCCCTGGAAGCTCGGTTTGAACGCCGGCGCGTCTTCTTCCGGCGCGGGTGTCGGTGCCGCCGCAGGTTACGGCCCGCTGCATCAAGGCAGCGACGGCGCGGGCTCGATCCGCATGCCCGCGCATTTTTGTGGCGTCTACGGAATCAAGCCGACCTACGGTCGGGTGCCGCAATCGCCGATGACGCCGAGCGACAACACCGTGCATCTCGGTCCTTTGACGCGCACGGTCGCGGACGCCGCGCTGATGCTGAAAGTGATGGCCGGCCGCCATCCCGACGACCAGTCGAGCCTTGAAGGGCCGCCGGCCGACTATCCCGCACAGCTCGCGAGCCGGCCGCGCGCGCCGCGTATCGCATTCAGTCCGGATCTCGGCCATGCCCGCGTTGATCCTGACGTGGCTGACCTGGTGCGCAAGGCCGCGGAGGTGTTCGAAACCGAGCTCGGCTGGCGCGTCGAACAGGTCAAGACGCCGTGGGGACCGAAAGGCCCGGAGCTCGCGCGCTTCTTCTGGCCGGCGCATTACAGCCGTTACGCCGATCGCATCGCCGAATCCCGCGACCAGCTGGATCCGGGCTTTGTCGCATGCTTTGAGGCCGGACAGCACATCACGCTGCCGGACTATCTGAAAATGAAAGTCGCAAAGCTCGCCTATTGTGCGGAGATCCACCATTTCTTCGAGGATTGGGATTTCCTCCTGACACCGGCGGTATCCGTTGCGGCATTCCCCGCCACGCAGCTGCAGCCCGACCACTGGCCTCAACATAAGTGGGACTGGATGTCGTGGGCGGAGTTTTCCTATCCGTTCAACCTGGCGCAGAATCCGGCCGCGTCGCTTCCCTGCGGGTTCACCGCATCAAGCCTGCCGGTGGGCTTGCAGATCGTCGGCCGGCGCTGCGACGATCTCGGAGTGCTGCAAATGTCCGCGGCGTTCGAGGCCGCGCGTCCATGGGCTTCAGCGCGTCCGCCGATCGCTTGAAAATCTCTGGCGGGCGCGCCTACGCGACTTCCAGCGCCCGCGCGTAGGTCAACCCTGAATTGGCGATGTGCGACGTCATCAGCGTCTCGAACGCCACGAGCTCGCCGCGCTCGAACAGGTGGAGCAGCTTGCGGTGCTCGTCGAACGAGGCCGGTGTCTGGACGTCGACCGGTGCGCTCAAATTGGTGCGCAGCGCGGCCACGCGTCCCGATACCAATTGATAGGACTCGACAAGATAGCGATTGCCGCAATGCGCGAAGAAGGCCTCATGCATTGCGGTATCGGCTCGCCCATAGGCGACGTTGTCCTTGGCGGCCAGCGCCTGCTCCATCTCCGAGATCGCGGTCCGCATCGCCGCGACCGCGCCGGCACGATCATGACGATAGGCGAGTTCGGCGGCCTTGGGCTCGATGATGATCCTGAACGCGCAAAGCGCCGAGATGTCGGCAGCGCTCGGGGTAAAGACAAAGCTGCCGACCTGCGGCCTTATCACCACGAGCCCTTGCGATTGCAACAGACCCATCGCTTCGCGGACCGGCGTTCGACTGACGCCGAACGATTGCGCGATCATCTCTTCGGAAATGACCGCGCCCAGTCCGAATTCACCATCGATGATGGCCTGACGCAGCCGCAGCATGACCCGCTGCGACAGCGACTTCGGTGCATCGAGCTTGAGCGATTTCATGGTCCTCGTGCCTCCGGCCCGATCAGATCACCTTTCCGGGATTAAGCAAATGATCGGGATCGAGCGCCGCCTTCAGCGTGCGCATCAGCGCGATCTCCGCTTCGCTGCGCGCATGGCCGAGCCATTTTTTCTTCATCGTGCCGATGCCGTGTTCGGCGGAGACGCTGCCACCCATGTCGCGCACCAGGCCGTAGATGATCGCGTCCATTGCCTCCTTTGGCTGGCGCTCGACCGGCAGCCCAGCGACCCAGGACACCAGATGCAAATTGCCGTCGCCGATATGGCCGTAATGGACGCTTTCGCATCCGGCAATGCCGATGGTCAGCGCGGCCTTGCAGCGGCCGACGAACTCATCCATCCGCGCCACCGCAAGCCCGATATCGTAGGAAATGTGCGGGCCGAGCACCTGGGCGAATTCCGAACAGATGTCGCGCACCGCCCAGAACGCCTTGGTCTGCGCCACCGATTGCGAGACGGCGGCGTCCAGCAGCAGTTCGCGCGCCATCAGGCCTTCGAGCCAGGCTTCGAACTGCGGCGCGTCGATGCTCTCATCGGTGCCTTGCGCCTCCACCAGCACATAGAGGCCATGACCGGTGCCGACCGGCGAGCGTACGCCGGCCCGTGCCGTAATCACCTCCCAATAGTCCGGCCACATCACTTCGAACGCAGACAAAAGCGGGCCGAGCCCGCCACGCGCCGCGTCGAGCAGATCAAGCACCGCAGCATAGTCAGCAACTGCGCAGAGTGCCGCCATGGTCGAGCGCGGTTTCGGAAACAGCCGCAATACGACGCGGGTGATGATGCCGAGCGTGCCTTCCGAGCCGATGAAGAGGTGCTTCAGATCGTAGCCGGCATTGTTCTTCAGCAGCTTGTTGAGGTTGGTGACGATGGTGCCGTCCGGCAGCACGACTTCGAGGCCAAGCACCAGTTCGCGCGTCATGCCGTAACGGATGACGCGATTGCCGCCGGCATTGGTGGAAAGATTGCCGCCGATCGCGCAGGAGCCGCGTGATCCCAAATCCAGCGGAAAGAACAAGCCGGCTTCATCTGCGGCTTTCTGAATCGTCTCCAGCGGCGTGCCGGCCTTCACCGTCATGGTCGCGCTGGCGCGATCGATCTCTTCGATGCCGACCATTCGCTCCAGCGAAATGACGACCCAGCCTGGCTCCGGTGCGGCACCGCCGCACAGGCCGGTCAATCCGCCTTGCGGCACGAACGGCAGCTGCGCCTTGCGGCATGTCGCGATGGTTTCAGATACGCCGGCCGCGTCCAGCGGCCGAACCACCGCGATCGGTGTTTGCGGCAGGCTCGCGCTCCAGTCGTTGCAATTTCGGGCGGGAATTTCGGCGCCGGTCAGCACCGCCTGCGGGCCGAGTTTGAGCTGCAAGGCGCCGAGCAGCTCCAGCGGTCGTTCGGGTCGCGTCATCGCATCCATGGCGGAGCCTTTGTTGGTCCGTCGCGCGTCCATGCGTTTTTGGCGGCGCGGCCTGCTCAATACCGAGTTGAGGTCTTCTTGTATGTAAGGTACAACAGAAGTCAAGAAGCCCATTTGGGCGTCCAGATGATGGGAGAGGTCATGACAGCACCAATTCGCGGGTTTTGGGCGGCTGCGCCCACACCGCTGACGGCCGGTGGGACCGTGGATCACGCGAAGCTCGCGGCGCACGCCCTCAACCTCTTCAAAAAGGGCGTCGACGGCGTCGTGCTGTTCGGCACCACCGGTGAGGGCACCTCATTCGGTGTGGCTGAACGGATCGCGACCGTCGAGGCGTTGCTCAAGGCCGGCGTGGCGTCGTCGCGCATCGGGCTCGGCGGCGGCTTTCCCGCCATCACCGACAGCATTGCACTGGCGCGTTCGGCGCTGGGCCTGGGATTGAACCATGTGCTGATCCTGCCGCCCTATTTCGACCGTGGCGTCACGCCTGGGGGAATCGAGGATGCGTTCGCCGCGATTTTCGATGCCGTGGCTGACGACCGCCTTCGCGCCACGCTCTATCACATCCCGCAAGTGTCCGGCGTCGCCGTGCCGGCCGCGGTGGCGGCCAGTCTGCGCAAGCGCTACGGCGTTATCGTCGCGGGTCTCAAGGACTCAAGCGGCGACTTCAGGCAATTCCAGGCGTTTCGTGCCGCCGCGCCCGAGCTTGCGATTACGGTCGGCAACGAGGCCGATATCGCCCGCGCCATCGCAGAAGGCGGTGCCGGAACGATTTGTGGGATGGGCAATGTCGTGCCTGGGCTGGTTCAGGCCATGATCAACGGCGCGGGGGCGGAAGCGCGCATGCAGGCCGCCATTGACGTCGTGGCGAGCGGGCCGTCGTTCCCCTCGACGTTGAAGGCAATTCTCGCCGCGCAAAGCGGCGATGCCGGCTGGCTGCGGGTGCGTCCACCGCTGCGCCAGTGCGCTGACGGCGCGGCTTTCAAGGCCAAGCTGGAGACACTGATGAGCCCGGAGGTCGCCTGAAGGTCTCAAGCCGAAGTTTCACGTGACGTACGCAACGCTCTAAGCTGCCTCGGGCAAGGCCGCACCCTGAAACCTGCGCGCGGCGCGGCGCGGCGCGGCTCTTGCTCGTGGCCGCGGCGCGGCTCTTGCATGTGGCAAGTCGTGCTCTTGCATGGAGGGTCTGTTTGATGACACCGTGCGGTCGCTTCGGGTAGGGGACACCGACCTGAACACTCTCGTTGCGTTTCGGTATTGGACGTCTCGATGCTGCTTCTGATTGCCCGGCGTCTCGGTCTCGGCCTCCTGGTCGCGCTCACGGTGATGACGCTTGCATTCATGCTGACGCGGCTGTCCGGTGACCTTGCCATTTCAATCGCCGGCCCGTCCGCGACGCAGGCCGACGTCGAAATCATTCGCAAGGCCTATGGTCTCGATCGTCCGCTCTACGTCCAGTTCTTCTCCTGGGTCGGCCGCGCCATGGTCGGCGATTTCGGCCAGAGCTACTTCTTCAAGGACAGCGTCTCCAACCTGATCGCGAAGCGCCTGCCCATCACGCTCACGCTCGGCCTGGTGGGCCTCAGCCTGGCTCTGATCATCTCGATCCCGCTCGGCATCCTGGCGGCGGTCCGCGAGAATACCTGGCTCGATCGCGGCGTCACCATGTTCACGATGGTGGGGCAGGCGATCCCGAGCTTCTGGCTCGCACTGATCCTGATGATCGTGCTCGGTCTCAATCTCGGCATCCTGCCGATCTCAGGCACCGGAACCTGGCAGCATTTCGTGATGCCGGGCATCGTGCTCGCTTTTACGGCAATCCCCGCCCTTACACGGCTGACGCGCTCCGGCATGATCGAGGCGATGGCGTCCGACTACATCCGCACCGCGCGGGCCAAGGGCCTGTCGCGCGCACGCATCATCTTCAAGCACGCGCTGCGCAACGCCGCGATCCCCGTCGTGTCGATCGCGGCCGTCCAGCTCGGCTTCATGCTCGGCGGCTCCATTGTCATCGAGACGGTGTTTGCGCTGCATGGCGTCGGCTATCTCGGCTGGGAGAGCATCGCCAAGAACGATTTTCCTGTCGTGCAAGCGGTGGTGCTGGTGCTGGCGGCGATCTATATCGGCCTCACGCTGCTTTCCGACATCCTCAACGCGCTGCTTGATCCGAGGCTCCGGACCGGATGAGCGAACCGATTGCAATCCATGCGCCCCTGACGTCGCGGGTCGGCGTGGCCGGCTTCACGGTCGGGATCGTCATCGTCGGCATCATCGCGGTGGCCGCGATTATCGGCAATCAGCTGGTGCCGCATGATCCCTTCACCCAGGACCTCGGCAACCGCCTCAAGCCGCCATTCTGGATGGAGGGCACCCAGGCCGGGCATCTGCTCGGCACCGATCAGCTCGGCCGCGACTATCTGGCGCGGCTGGTGTACGGCGCGCGCATTTCGCTGCTGATCGGTATCATGACGGTCATCACGTCGGGACTGATCGGCATCACGCTCGGCGTGCTCGGCGGCTTCTTCGGCGGTCGCATCGACGACGCCGTGCTGTTCGCCATCACCACGCGGCTGTCGATCCCGGTGGTGCTGGTCGCGCTCGCAGTTGTGGGGCTGATGGGCTCGGGCCTTGGCCTCGTGGTCGCAACCCTCGGGCTTTTGTTGTGGGACCGTTTTGCGGTGGTGGCGCGCGCGACCACGATGCAGATTCGCAGCCTCGATTACGTCAATGCCGCCCGCTGCGCCGGCGCCTCGACCTCGCATCTGCTGATCAGGGAGATCCTACCGAACATCGCGAGCCATCTTGCCGTGGTGGCAACATTGGAAATGGCGCTCGCGATCCTGCTCGAGGCCGCGCTGTCGTTCCTCGGCCTCGGCGTGCCGCCGCCGCTGCCGTCCTGGGGTCTGATGATCGCCGAGGGCAAGGATTACATGTTCTTTTCGGCCTGGGTGATCATGGTGCCCGGCGTCGCGCTGTTCATCCTGGTGCTCGGCATCAACCTGGTCGGCGACGGATTGCGCAATCTGCTCGGCTCGGAGCGGTCGCGATGAGCGCATTGCTTGACATCGAGGATCTCGAAGTGATGTTCGGCGGCCGTAGCGCGGCGGTACGCGGCGCCTCGTTTCAGGTCGAGAAGGGCGAGACGCATTGCCTGGTCGGCGAATCCGGCTGCGGCAAATCGGTGACCGCGCTGTCGATCATGAACCTGCTCGCGCGCGGCGGCCGGCGCTCCGCCAAACGCATGAGCTTTGCCGGCACCGACCTCCTTTCGCTGTCCGACCGCGAGATGGCGCGCCTGCGCGGCAACCGGATCTCGATGATCTTCCAGGAGCCGATGACCAGCCTCAACCCGGCCTTTACGATCGGCTCGCAAATGGCTGAGGTGCTGACCCGCCACAAGGGCGGCTCGCGCACCGCCGCGCTCGAGCGGGCGGTCGAACTGATGGGCCGCGTCGGTATCACCGCGCCGGAGATGCGGCTCGGCCAGTTTCCGCACCAGCTTTCCGGCGGCTTGCGTCAGCGCGTCATGATCGCGATGGCGTTGATGTGCGATCCCGAACTGCTGGTCGCCGACGAGCCGACCACCGCGCTCGACGTTACCGTGCAGGCGCAGATCCTGCGGCTGCTGGCGAGCCTGAAGCGTGAACTCGGCCTTGCGATCCTCTTGATCACCCATGACCTCGGCATCGTCGCCCGCGTCGCCGACCGCGTGTCGGTGATGTATGCGGGCGAGGTGGTCGAGCGCGCGCCGACCGCGGAATTGTTCCGCAGCCCCCAACACCCCTATACGCGCGGCCTCTTGTCCTGCGTGCCGGTGCCGGGCCGGGTGCAGCGCGACCGGCCGCTCGGCTCGATCCCGGGCGTGGTGCCGGCGATCGGACCCGGCTTTGCAGGCTGCGCGTTCCGCTCACGCTGTTCCCATGCCGACGCCAGCTGCGAACGCGAAATTCCGCGCCGCGAGGCAGCTGGCGCGCACGACTATCTGTGCCGGCTCGCGCCGCAGTTCTCGGAGCCGCAGCCCGCATGAGCGTCGCGATCGAAGTCCAGAATTTGCGGTGCGAGTTCCGGGTCAACGCCGGGTGGTTTGCGGCGGAAAAGCGCGTGATCGCGGTCGACGACGTTACCTTCAGCGTGCCGGCGGGCAGCGTGCTCGGCATTGTCGGCGAGTCCGGGTGTGGAAAATCCACTCTGGCGCGGCTGATCCTCGGGCTGCTGAAGCCGACGGCGGGGACCGTGCTGGTCGACGGCAAGCGCCTGTTCGATCTCGATCGCAAGGCGCGGGCGCGATTGATCCAGCCGGTGTTCCAGGATCCGTTCGCCTCGCTCAATCCGCGGCACCGCATCAAGGACATCGTCGCGCTGCCGCTCGCCGCCCAGGGCACCTTCTCACGCGCGGAAATCGAGCGCCGGGTCGCTCAAATTCTGGAACGCGTCGGGCTTTCGGCGGCGATGGGCGAGCGCATGCCCTCGCAACTCTCCGGCGGGCAGCGCCAGCGGGCGGCGATTGCCCGTGCGCTGGTGCTCGAGCCGCGGATCGTGATCTGCGACGAGCCGACCAGTGCGCTCGACGTTTCGGTGCAGGCGCAAATCCTCAATTTGCTCGCCGATCTGCGCCGCGATCTCGGACTGACCTATCTTTTCATCAGCCACAATCTGGCGGTCGTGGAGCATGTCGCGAGCGAGGTCGCGGTGATGTATCTCGGTCGTTTCGTCGAGCGCAACGAAACCGACGCCCTGTTTCGTGCGCCCGGTCATCCCTACACGCAGGCGTTGCTGCAAAGCGTGCTGACACCGGAGCCGGGCCGGGGCGTGCCCGATATCGGCCTTGGCGACGCCATGCCGGATCCGGCCAATATTCCCCCGGGCTGCCGGTTCAACCCGCGCTGCGGCATCGCCGTTGAGCGCTGCCGCCGTGTGGCACCAACGCCCATGGCCCGCGCGCCCCAGGGAATGGTAGAGTGCCATCTGGCATAGAGTGTGCTTGAAATCGGTCTTGCGATCGGAACCAAAGGAGGACGGCATGGGCGTGCAATTGAGATTTGGTGCGGCGATCCTCGCGGCGGCACTGGTCGGTGCCGGCGCTTCCCCGGCGCTGGCGCAGAAGTCCGCCGACACGTTGCGGATCACGATGCGCGCCGCGTTGTCGAACATCGACCCCTACTATAACAACGAGCGCACCGGCGTGGTGATGCACCACCAGGGCTGGGACGGGTTGGTCTACCGCAACCCCGAAACCTTCAAGGTCGAGCCGCTGCTCGCCACCGAGTGGAAGCTGCCGGATACGACCACGATCGAGTTTACGCTCAGGCCCGGCGTCAAATTCCACGACGGCAGCGCGTTCACCGCCGATGACGTCGTCTACACGCTCAATCTCATATCCGATCCCGCGAGCAAGGTGTCGACCCCGGCGAACTACAACTGGATCGACAAGGCGGAGAAGACCGGCGACATGTCGGTTCGCGTCAAACTCAAGCGGCCGACGCCGGCGGCGCTGGATTATTTCGCGATGGTTGTCCCGATCTACCCCAAGGCCTATCGCGAGAAGGTCGGTGCGGAAGCCTATGCCAAGGCGCCGGTCGGCGCCGGCCCCTACAAGATGACCAAGGTCGAATCGGGCGTCTCCATCGACTTCGAACGCTTCGAGGATTATTGGGCCGGCAGCCCCAAGGGTAAAGCCGCGATCAAGAAGATGAGTGTGCGCTTCGTGCCGGATGCCGCCACCGAAATGACCGAACTGCTCTCCGGTCGTGCGGACTGGATCTGGAATCTGAACCCCGACCAGTTCGATAGCGTCAACAAGTTCCCGAATCTGGCGGCCGTGCGCAAGGAGTCAATGCGGGTAGGCTATCTCGCGCTTGACGCCGCCGGCCGCACCGGCGCCGACAATCCTTTGACCAAGCTCAAGGTGCGCCAGGCGATCTGGCACGCGATCGACCGGCAGACGATTGCCGACAAGCTCGTCACCGGCGGAAGCCGCGTTCCGGGGGCTCCCTGCTTCCCGACTCAATTCGGCTGCAACGGCGAGGCCGCGACGCTTTACGACTACAATCCCGCCAAGGCGAAGCAGCTGCTCGCGGAAGCCGGCTATCCGGATGGCTTCGAAGTCGATCTGGCCAGCTATATATTGCCGCAATGGGGCTCGGCGATTCAGAACTATCTGATGGCGGTCGGCATCCGCGCCAAGCTCAACCAGCTCCAGGTCGGCGCGCTGATACAGCGCGCGAAGGCAGGGGAACTGCGCGCCTATCTCGGCACCTGGGGCAGCTATTCGATCAATGACGTCTCGGCCTTCCTGCCGAACTTCTTTGACGGCGGCGCCGACGATTATGCGCGCGATCCGGACGTGCAGAAATGGCTGATCGAGGGCGGATCGACCAATGACGCTGAAGTGCGCAACAAGGCCTATTCGGCCGCGATCCAGCGCATCACCCAGCAGGCCTATTTCACGCCGCTGCACACCTATGTGACGACCTACGGCTATTCCAAGCAGCTCGAATTCACCCCCTATTCGGACGAGCTGCCGCGCTTCTATCTGGCGAAGTGGAAGTAGGCTGAAGCAAACGAGCCCGGCGCGGCATCGCCGCGCCGGTTTAGCCCACTGGCGTCATCGGTTTCGAAGCGTCTAGAATGCCCGAATCTCGGCGCGGCATTCGGGAACACGATGACAGGATTGCTCAGTCGGCGTGATGCGTTGGTGCGGAGCGCGGGGCTTGCGGCGGCCGGCCTGGTTTCCAACGCGGGTTTTGCCGCACCTGTCCGCAAGCCGGTTTCCGGCGAGGCGATCGACGCTGCATTGCTGGCGAAGATCGGCGCCAAGGAAATACCCGGCGTGGTCGCGATGGCCGCGAACGAAACCTCGGTCGTCTACCAAGGGGCATTCGGCGCGCGCAACGTCGCGGCCGCAATGCCAATGTCACCAGATACGGTTTTTCGTATTGCCTCGATGGTCAAATTGCTGACGTCGGTGGCCGCATTGCAGCTGGTCGAGCGCGGCAAACTGAAACTGGATGAGCCGGCCGCCAATATCGATCCGACCCTCGCCGCGCCCCAGGTCCTCGCGGGCTTCGATGCCAAAGGCGTTCCGCAGCTGCGGCCGGCGCACAAGCCGATCACGCTGCGAAACCTGCTGACGCACACGTCCGGCTTCAGCTACCCGCTGTGGGATCCGAATGTGGTTCGCTATCAGAAAGCGGCGCGGGCCGATCCGGCGCTGCCGCGCCGGCCGCTGATGTTCGAGCCAGGGGCACGATGGGCCTATGGCGGCAGTATCGACAATGTCAGCCAGCTGGTCGAGATCGCCAGCGGGCAAACCATCGATCGCTACTTCAGTGAACACATCACCGGCCCGCTCGGCATGAACGACACCGGCTTTGTCATCACCGAGCAGCAGCGTGCCCGTCAGGCCAGCCTGCATGTGCGCGAGGCCAGCGGAAAGCTCGTCCCAAAACCGTTCGAGAAGCTGGCCCCGACATCGGCCTTTTCCGGCGGCGGCGGCATCTATTCGACCGCGCCGGACTATCTGGTCCTGCTGCAGGCGTTGCTGAACGGCGGACGTTTTCGCGGCACAAGCCTGTTGCGGCCGGATACCGTCGCAATGATGTCGACCAACCAGATCGGCAATATCGAAGCAGGAATTCTCAAGACGGCCAATCCGGCACTTTCAAACGACGTGGATTTTTTTCCGGGCGTCCATCTGCGCTGGGGGCTCGGCCATATGATCAATGTCGATCCGGTCCGCGAGGGCCGCGCGGCCGGCAGTCTCACCTGGGCCGGTCTGTTCAATACCTATTACTGGATCGACCCGAAAAAACGCGTTGCGGGGGTGATCATGATGCAGATCCTGCCCTTCGTCGACAAGCAGGCGCTGGTGGCCTACCGGCAATTCGAGCGCGGTATTTATCGCGCGCTCGGGTAGGCCTGGTAACCTCCGGGTGACTGCCATTCCGCCGACGCAGATGTGATTGAAACGCGCGCGATGGCGGGCAGTTCGCCGATCGAAAATGTGATAGACCCGCCTTCATCCCATTCGAACCTAGGCAACGCGCTCACCATGAACCTCGATATGACCCGTCGTACCTTGCTGCATCTCGCCGGCGCCTCCTCACTTGCGGCGGCCGCCGCGGCCGCGGCGCACGCCGAGCAGGGCGGTAGCGGCGGCGGGCCGACTTTCGCCAACCGCACGCCGATGCGGATCGGCATGGTGACGATCCGCGTCCGCAAGCTCGATACCGTGGCGGACTTTTATCGCGACGTGCTCGGCCTTGCCGTGATGGAGCGCTCGGCCACCGGCGCCGTGCTCGGCGCCGGCGGGGTCAAGCTGCTGGTGCTCGAGGCGCGCCCGGATGCTGCGAACGAAGCCCGCAACGCAGCCGGGCTCTATCACACCGCCTTCCTGATGCCGACGCGCAAGGATCTCGCGCGCTGGCTGGTCAATGCCGCGATCCACCGCGTGCCATTGTCGGGCTTTGCCGATCACCGCGTCAGCGAATCCGTCTACCTCGACGACCCCGAGGGCAATGGCATCGAGGTCTATGCCGATCGCGATCCCTCGCTCTGGCAATGGAGCGAGGGCACCGTGACGATGGGGACCGACCAGCTCGATATCGACAATCTCGTCTCGCTCACCAATACCAACGTCAGCGATTATGCAAAGGCGCCCGACGGCTTGCGCATCGGCCACATGCATCTGCGCGTCGGCGATCTCGCCAAGGCCGACGGCTTCTACCGCGGCACGCTCGGCTTCGATCCGACGCGGGCGCGCAGCGGCGCCGCGTTCCTGTCCTCGGGGCGCTACCATCACCATCTCGGTCTCAACGTCTGGCAAAGTGCCGGCGCCGGCCGCCGTGACGACGCGGCCACCGGCCTCGCCTGGTTTTCGCTGGAGATCGAGAAGGCGGATTTGTTCGCGGCAAAGGAAGAGCGCCTGCGTCAGGCCGGCGTCCAGGTCGCGTCTGTTGCTGGCGGCCTCGAGGCCGCCGACCCCTGGGGCACGCGCGTGCGCCTCGTCAAGGTCTGAGCCATCAGGCGGGAGCAGATGCGATGGATGCCGTGCTTCCTTTCCGTACCATGGCCTACAACAATGGCTGGGCCAATCATCGCCTGCTGACCGCCTGTGCAGCGCTGTCGCAGGCGGATTTCACCGCGCCGCGCACCGGCTTCTTTCCAAGCCTGCGCGCCACCCTCAATCACATCCTGATCATCGACAACTTCTACATCGATGCCTTGGAAGGCGGCACGTTGGGGCCGGCGGCCTGGGCCAACCAGGAGCCGTGCGAAACGATTGTCCTGCTTCGGGATGCGCAAGGCGAGATGGATCGCCGGTTGATCGCCTTCGTCGAGCGCCTCGGCGCTGAAGATCTCGATCGCATCGTCGACGTCCACCGCGGCAGTCGCATTCAACATGAGCGGATGGACCGGCTGCTGCTGCATCTGTTCCAGCACCAGATTCATCATCGCGGCCAGGCGCATGCGATGTTGAGCGCGACTGCTGTCAAGCCGCCGCAGCTCGACGAGTTCTTTGCCGCGGAAGAAGCACCGCAGCGCGCAGGCGAGTTCGCGGAGCTTGGCTGGAGCGAGGATAAGGTCTGGCGCCGCTGAGTTACGGCTGCGGCGTCCCGTCGCGGCATCCATCCAGAAACAATTGGACCGCGGCCGTGACGCGCGTAGGCATTGTCACGGTCTGAGTCGGTCGACAAGAAGGTACCGCTGCAGTGCGTTTGGTGACCAGCAGCTTCCGGCCGGGAAGCGGAATCGGTCTGAAAAAGTGACCGACCAGGCACCTTCTTCGCCGATGAGTCTTAATGAGGTTCCCGGCCGCGTGTGTCGATATAGCCCTTTGTTAAAATGCTCAGGGTCGCAGCCGGATCGGTCTTCTCAGTTATAGTAAATTCCAGCGTGGTTGTGTTTCGGTAGCGTTTCTCGGCTGGGATCCATGCGTTAGGCACCACGACCGGGATGCTATCATTCGCTGTTGTTGAAAATGTTGATATCGTTTCAGATCCCTCGACGCGCGCTTTGCCACTAATCCGGCCGCGATCCGATTTGAATAGTAACATTACATAGTCCACGACGCCCCCGGTTGGCACGCTCTTGAGCTCAATCTTAGTCCAGGTATCTAGTTTAATATTCATCGCCTTGAACACTATCGACGTGTTCTGATCGAGAGATTGGCGTAGTTTTGTCAGTTCAGCCTGAAGATCAGCTTTGTCACCCTCAAGTCGTTGCTGTAATTCGAGCTTGTCACGAGCCGCGGCCTCCTTTGCTGCAGCCTGACTTCGCTCGCCAGCTTTTTTCGTCACATAGGTGGACCCGAAGCCGCCGACGGCGCTAGCGAGCGCACCAAATAAGATCAATCCACTGAAAAACCACTGCATGGTTTCCTCGTCCATTGAACGCCTCAGGTTCGTACCTACTCGAAATTCTCTTCGCCGTCGTCTCTTCAGGTTCTGTCGGTAAGCGCATAACGTCCAAACGCTAGCTAGTAGATAAGTCTCGCAAATCTGTTGTCCTCGATCGCGCGCTTCACCTTGATTGCGTATTCCCTGGCGACGAAGGCATTCGTTCGCCGCCCTCTCGCAGGTTGATTCTCTCGCGGGTATTAATTCGCAGGTTGTGTCTGCGGCGCAAGGGCCTGAAGTGGTTTCTTTGGCATTTCCCGCGCCCTCGCCCGGTGGCGCTTAATAATGAGTGCCCCGCCAAGGCGTTTGCATGGAGCTAGGAGTGGCGCCGCGTTGCATTTCTAAAACTGCGGCGGCAGCTGCGCGGCGACCTCGCGCGCGGCGATGCCCATGTCGTTCGCCAGGGCGAGCGAGCGTGCACGATCGAGCTGGCTGCCGAGGCCGACGGCCGCGATCGTGTGCGAGATCGTGCCCTGGCTGTTCAGAACCGGCACCGCCACGATGGTGACGCCATCGATGTAATTGCCGCGATCGATGCTGAAACCCTGACGGCGTACCAGTTCGACTTCCTTGCGCCAGGAATCGTAGCTCGGCGCGTTGTGCCAGCGCAGCAGGCGAAATCGCTTCTCGATCTCCTTCTGCGGTTGCCCGCAAAAGGCGGCGACGCATCGCCCCGTGGCGCTGATCAGCGCCGGAAACCGGCTTCCGACATCGACATGCAGGCGAACCGGCGCCTGGCTGCGGGCAAGCGCGATGACGATCATGTTGTCGAGGTCGGGCACTTCGACGCCGATCGCCATGACGCCGTAGCGGTGTGAGAGATCATCCAGCTTCGGCCGCACCAGGTTCGGAAAGTCGCTGTTCTCAAGCACGGCGCGCGCCAGCGGCAGCATGCCGACGCCGAGCCTGTATCGTTTTGTTAGCGGATCGACTTGCAGCAGGTCTTCGGCAACCAGCGCGCGCACGATGTGCAGCGCGGTGCTGGGCACGAGATCGAGACTCTCCGCAATCGCCTTGAGGCTTTGCGGCGAACGGCTGCGGCTGAGCAGCCGGAGAATGGCGATGGCGCGGGTGACGGCAGGGACCGCGCGGACCCGCGGCGATTTGGGATTCGGCATGATTGTCTCTGTACAACAACGCTTGCAGCGTAACAACGAGATGAATCAATTGTACATATACAATTATAAACGCTATTTGACAATCGGCTTGTCTTCGGTATTTTGCCGCCATGACCAAGCTGACCCACTTCACGAGCTACGCGGATGCGCAGGCGGAATTTTCCTCCGCCAGACTCTGGGAACTGTTCGCGGGCAATCGCGAACGCCTGAACATCGCCCATGAATGCATCGACCGGCACGCCGGGCGCTCCAATCCGGCTGTCATTGTCGTTCACGCCGACGGGCCGGATGAACTGTTGAGCTTTCGCGAGATCTCGGAAGCCTCGTCGCGCTTCGCCCATTACCTGGCAAGCGAGGGCGTCAAGCCCGGCGATCGCGTGGCGATCATGCTGGAGCCGTCGCGGGCGTTCTACGTGGCGGTGTTCGGCACGATGAAGGCGGGCGCGATCGCCGTGCCCTTGTTCACGCTGTTCGGACCCGATGGCGTCAAGCTGCGCGTCAACGATTGCACGCCGCGGCTGATCGTGACGAACGCCGAGAAGGCGCCGAGCCTGGACGGCATCGAAGCGAAGATCGTGGTCGCCGACGAAACGTTCCTGAAGGGACTTGAGCGCTTCTCGCCGCACTTTACGCCCAACACGGCGGCCGACGCGCTGGCGCTGTTCCAGTATACGTCGGGGACGACGCGCGAGCTCCCCGAGGCGGTCAAGCACACCCATCGTGCGATCGTGACGCTGATGGTGGCGGCGCTCTACGGCACCGGTTTGCGCCCCGGCGATCGTTTCATCTGCCCGTCGTCACCGGCGTGGGGCCATGGTCTCTGGCACGGCACGCTGGCGCCGCTGGCGCTCGGCATCACCATCGGCGCCTATGCCGGCAAGTTCAATCCGGAGCGGCTGCTGGCGGCGCTGCAACAGCACCAGTTCACCAACATCTCGGCGGCCGCCACCCATTACCGCATGATGCGAAATTCCGGCGCGGCGCCGAATTATCGCTACGCGATCGAGAAACTGTCCTTCACCGGCGAGCCGATCGACAGCGAGACCGCTTCGTTCGTCGAGCATGTTTTTGGCCGCCCGGCCTGCAGCATGTACGGCACCACCGAGATCGGTGTGATTCTGGTGAGCTATCCCGGCGCCGGCGATTTCGTCGTCAAGCCCGGTTCATTGGGTAAACCGATTCCCGGCGGACGCGTCGAAGTCCACGATGCCGAGGGCCGGCAGTGCGCGCCCGGCGTCGCCGGCGAACTGAAGGTCTGGCGCCACGGGCAGTGGATCGCGACCAAGGATCTCGGCCGCATCGACGACGATGGTTATTTCTATCACGGCGGCCGTGCCGACGATGTGATCATCTCCGCTGGCTGGACCATGAGCGCCGTCGAAATCGAGGACGCGATCCTCAAGCACCCGCAGGTCCGCGAGGCCGCCGCCATCGGCGTCGCCGATCCGCTGCGCGGGCAGGTCGTAAAGGCCTTCGTCGTCACCGACCGCATCGGCGATGAGGCGTTCCAGCACGAGATCCAGGACGTCGTGCGCCAGCGCCTCAGCCATCACGAATATCCGCGCGTGGTCAGTTTCGTCAGCGAGCTGCCCAAGACACCGGCCGGCAAGGTCAACCGCAAGGTGCTGCGCGACCGCGAGCAGGCCATCACGAAATCAGAAGCGAGATAAAGGCAAAAGCCTGAAGAAAGGAACGTCAATGCTTGATACCGTCGAAACCAGATTTCCGAAAATCACCGAGGATGGCCTCGACGATCTGCGCAAGCGCATCGGCGTCTCCATCGGCGTCACCGCCGAGCCCTGGTGCTATGAGGCGACGCGCGACAACATCCGCCATTACGCGCACGGCATCGGCGACGACAATCCTTTGTGGTGCGACCCTGACTACGCCGCCAAGACCAACCATGGCGGCATCATCGCGCTGCCGAGCTTCCTGTTCTCGACCAGCCGCATCGTGTCGGGTTACGTCGGCGGGTTGCCCGGCGTTCATGCAATGTGGTCGGGCGCCGACTGGACCTGGCACAAGGCGGTCCGTCGCAACGACGTGATTTCGACCGAGGCCAAGCTGAAGGACCTCGTCGAGCACCAGACGCGCTTCGCCGGCCGCGCGATTCAGCAGACCTATCATGTCGATTTCTTCAACCAGCAGGGCGACCTCGTCGCCGAGGCGGATAGCTGGTGCTTCCGGACCGAGCGCGACCATGCGCGCGAGCAGGGCACCAAGTATAAGGAGGTCAGGGCTCGCGCACCGCGCCGTTACAGCGAGCAGGAACTGGCCGAGGCCTACAAGCTCTATGCCGAGGAGCGGATTCAGGGTTCGCACAAGCGCTACTGGCAGGACGTCACCGAGGGCGATGCGCTGCCTGTGATGTTCAAGGGGCCGATGACGGTCACCGGCTTCATCGCCTATGCGCAAGGTTGGGGAGGCCTCTATATCCGCGCCAACAAGCTCGCCTGGAAGCTGCAGCACGCCCATCGCGGTCTCGGCATTCCGAACCGCTTCAATATTCCTGACTGTCCCGAGCGCGTGCATTGGGAAGAGGAGTTCGCGCTCGAAGTCGGCGCGCCCGGCGCCTATGATTACGGTCCGGAACGCTGCTCCTGGCTGACCCATCATCTCACCAACTGGATGGGCGACGATGGCTTCCTGCGCCGCGCGACCTGCAAGATCCGCCGGCACAATCCCGAAGGCGACATGCTGTTCATCAAGGGCAAGGTGAAGCGCAAATTCGTCGAGGGTGGACGTCACCTCGTCGAGATCGAGCAGGAAGCCTACAACCAGGACAATGAAGTATCGGTGCTGGGCACCGGCATCGTGGAATTGCCAAGCCGTTCCTGATAGCGCGTCTCTGATAACCGAACGGTTCACCATGCCCGCAAACGAGCTCACGCGCGGAGCGATGACCGGCCTCAAGGTCGTCGATCTGTCGCGCGTGCTCGCCGGGCCACTGTGCACGCAGATGCTGGCCGATCATGGCGCCGATGTCGTCAAGATCGAGCCGCCGGCGGGGGATGAGACCCGTGGTCTCGGGCCGCCGTTCGATGCGGCCGGGCAGGCGGCGTATTTCAGCGCCGTCAACCGCGGCAAGCGCGGCATGGCGCTCGATCTCTCGCGCAGCGAGGGGCGCGCCGTGCTCGAAGCCCTATTAAAGGATGCGGACGTGCTGGTGGAGAATTTCCTGCCCGGCACCATGGAGCGCTGGGGCATCGGCTTTGATGTTTTGTCCACGCGCTTTCCGCGGCTGATCTACTGCGCCATCTCCGGCTTCGGCTCCGACGGGCCGCTCGGTGGGCTGCCCGGCTATGACGCGGTGCTGCAGGCGATGTGCGGGCTGATGAGCATCAACGGCACGCAGCAATCCGGCGCCACCCGCGTCGGTGTTCCCATTGTCGATTACGTCACCGGATACAATGCGCTCACCGGTGTGCTTCTGGCGCTGGCGGCGCGCGAGCGCACCGGGATGGGGCAGCGCGTCGAGGTGACGCTGTTCGACACCGCGCTCAATCTCCTGGTGCCGCACGCGGCCAACTGGCTCTGCTCGGACGTCGTGCCTGGCCGGCTCGGCAGCGCGCATCCCAACATCGCGCCTTACGACAAATTCGCCGCCAGCGATGGCGAGATATTCCTGGGTATTCTCAACGACGGCCAGTTCCGCCGTGTCTGCCAGAAGGTAGAGCGCAGCGATCTTCTCGACGATCCGCGTTTTCGCACCAATGCCGACCGGCTCAAGCACGTAGGATCCCTTCGCGCCGAACTCGAGCGCACGCTGGCCGGCTTCAAGTCCGACGATCTCTGCCGCGATTTGATGCGCGCGGGGGTGCCGGCGGGACCGGTGAACAATGTGGCGCAGGCGTTCGCGCAGCCGCATGTGGCACACCGCGACATGCTGGTCGAAAGCGAGGGCCACCGCGCACCCGGCATTCCCATAAAACTTGCGCAGACGCCCGGTGGCGCGGGACGGCGACCGCCCCGCTTCGGCGAACATGTCCACGACATACTGGCGGAAGCCGGATTCGATCAAATGGCCATCGACGGTTTGATCGAGACCGGCATCGTCTCACCCAACGACAAGAAGAGCTCATAACAAAAAACAAAATCATCTGGAGAGGAAACCATCATGCTGAAATCCGCAAAATGGGCCGCAGGATTGCTGGCTTTGCTATGGAGTTGCGCGGCAGTTGCGCAGTCCTATCCGTCGAGGCCGGTGCGGATCATCGTGCCGTATCAGGCGGGCCAGGGCACCGACGTGGTGGCAAGATACTTCGCCGACCATTTGTCGCGGACGATGGGCCAGCGGTTCTATGTCGAGAACAAGCCGGGCGCCGGCGGCAATATCGGCGCCGAGCAGGCGGCGCGTTCGGACGCTGACGGATACACGCTGATGATGGGCACCAATGCCACCCAGAGCATGAACGAGTTCATGTACGCATCGCCGGGATTCGATCCGGCCAAGGATTTTGCGCCGATCATCCTGGTGGGCAAGTTGCCCATGGTGCTCGCGGCCAATCCGTCGTTTTCAGGAAGTTCGCTGGCCGACCTGGTTGCCGCGGCCAAGGCGACGCCCGACAAGGTCGACATCGCGCTGCCGAGCACGACGGCCCGTATCGTCTTCGAGTTCCTCAAGGGGCGGAGCGGCGCGTCGTTGTTTTCGGTGCCCTACAAGGGATCGGCGACGGCGACGACGGATGTTCTCGGCGGCCAGGTGCCGCTGATCATCGACACGGTGACGGCGCTGCGCGGCCATGTCGCCGGCGGCAAGCTGAAGGCGCTCGGGATCACCTCGCTGAAATCGACCGAGCTGATGCCGGGTGTAAAGTCCATCGCCGAGCAGGGTGTAGCCGACTTCGAGGTGACCGCCTGGAACGCGTTCTATGCGCCGCGCGACACGCCGCAGCCGATCGTCGATCTCTTGAACAAGGAACTGGCCAAGGCGCTTGCCGAACCGGAAACGAAGAAGCGCCTGCTGGAACTCGGATTCGATCCCGGCGGCGGTACGCCCGCCGAGCTGACCCAGTTCGAGAAGCGGGAGCGGCTGAAGTGGGGGCCGCTGATCAAGGAAACCGGCCTGCAGGGCGGCTGAGCGATCGGCGGGTGAAGTCAGCGCTGACCGTCATGGACTGAAATCGCATCGGCCGACAATCCGCCGATGCGGGCGTGCGGCCGGCCGCCGGTTGCCATCACGAGGCCGAACGCGATTTCGTCGCGGCGTGGCGCGTCCCACATCGTCATCTCGGCGGTGCCGAAGTGGCTGCGCACATAGGCGGCGTTGATATGGCCGAGCGGCACCATCAGGCGGGTGCCGGGGCCGCCGATCGTCTTCGCCGCGGGAACGATGGCCTTGGGCTGGCCAAGCACCTCGCGCATGCCCTGGCCGCCGGCCTCGTGCCACACTGCGCCATGCTCCAACTCGCCGTCCTCGCCGACGACGATGCCCTTTCCATAGGCCTCAATCATCGCGCTGCCGCCGAGCCGCTCCATCAACCCGGCCGCGAGCTCGCGGCCGAGTTCGCGGAGCGACGCCTGAAACGGCATCAGATCCGGCTCATAGCGTCCGGCAAAGGGATTGCGGATCACTGCGATCGCCGTGCCGACGAGCAGCGGCGTTGCCAGCCGTGGCCCACGCTCGTGCCAGATCGTTTCGACGCTCAGCGACGTCTTGCGGATTTCATAGGCGGCGGACGATTGCGTCGTCATCGGTTCACTCGTCGACGACGGGATTGCGGAGCACACCGACCTGTTCGATCTCGACCTCGACGACGTCGCCGGGCTTGAGGAAGATCGGCGGCTTGCGCGTGAAGCCGACGCCGGCCGGCGTGCCTGTCGCGATGACGTCGCCCGGCACGAGGTCAAAGATGGTCGAGGAATATTCGATCAGCCGCGGGATCGAGAAGATCAGCATCGAGGTATTGCTCGATTGCACCGTTTCGCCATTGACGCGGGTTTCGAGCTTCAGATTGGTGGGATCGGCGATCTCGTCAGGCGTCACCAGCCATGGACCGAACGGGCCGGTGCCGACGAAATTCTTGCCGGACGCGATCTGCTGCGCATGCCGTTGCCAGTCGCGGACGCTGACGTCGTTGTAGATCGAATAGCCCGCGACGTGATTCCAGGCGTCGGCCTGGCTGATGTGGCGGGCGCCCTTGCCGATCACGACGGCGAGCTCGCCTTCCCAGTCCAGATTGTCGGAAACTTTTGGCCGGATCACCGGTGCGTTGTGCGCGACCTGCGAGCGCCAGACCCGCAGGAAGATCGGCGGAAATTCGGTGATCTCGCGCTTCATGCCGAACGCGACAGCCTCGTTGTGATGGTCGAGGTAGTTGCGCACGGCGCAGACGATCTTTTCCGGCCGCGGGATCACAGGCAGAAAACTGATCTCGCTCAGTTTCAGGTCCGGCTTGTGGGCGGCGGCGATCTGCTCCCGCTCGGCGAATTTCGCGCTGCCAATGAAATCCGCCAGCGTCCCGCCGAGCACCTTGCCGAGGTCGATGACCTCGTCGCCGCGCACGGCGCCCCATGTTTCGGTCTGCTGCCGCAGGAAAGATATGAGCTTCATGAACGTGATCCCTGGACCCTGATCTAAGATTTCCGTAAAAGACACTATTTTCGAAAATTAAACAAGCGGAATTCAATCCCGGCTCGGGAGCGCGCATTTCGGCGCGGTCGCCGAGGCCCGATCGGGTTCAATTCTGGCTGAACAGTTCCGAAGCGTATTTGATGACGTTGTCGGTGGTGGTCTGGATGTGCCTTGCGATCAGCTCGCAGGCGCGGTCGGCATCGCGGCCGACGGCGGCCTTCATCAGCGCACGGTGCTCGCCGGCCTTGTCGCGCGGACGTGGCCGGAACCTTGCCGAGATATTGCGATAGCGCTCGGCGCGTTCGAACAGCGATTGCCGGATGCCAAGCAGGGTTGGCGAGCCGCATGCCGCCACCAGGGATTCGTGAAACTCCCGGTGCGCCAGCTTCCATTCCGGATTGTCGGCGTAGTCCTCGACCTCGCGCCCCTCGATGATTCCAAGCCGGTGGATCGACGAAATAACCGCGATTTCCCAGTCATCATCGCCATTTTCGATCGAGCGGCGGATCAAATCGACCTCGATCAGGATGCGGGCACGGGTGAGATCGATCAGATCCGCGAGGCTGATCGGCGCCACCTTGAAGCCGCGCTGCTCCTCGGCCACCACCAGCCCCTCGGCCGCCAGACACGTCAGCGCCTCGCGCAGCGTCGTGAAGCTCGCGCCATAGGTCAGCCGCAGCGTATCGAATTTGAGCACCTCGCCGGGCCTGAGCCGGCAGGTCACGATCTCGTTTCGCATCCGGTGCGCGATGTCGGACGCGAGCGTCTTGCCGAATTCCTTTCGGCGCTTGAAGGCCGTCACGTTCATGGAATCGCTCTCCGATCGCCCTTCGAGTCTATCGAGGCGAGAATGCTGTTGCAATAATTTTCGTAAGCGGTAGTATTTTCGAAAATATGCTTGAGGACGGGTGGGGAGCGCGCATGAAGGCTGTCTTGGTACACCGCCCGGGAGGACCGGACGCCCTGCAATATCAGGACGTCCCGGAGCCAAAGCTCGCCGAGACCGACGTGCTGATCCGGGCCGAGACCTTCGGGGTCGGGCAGCCCGACAAGCTGATCCGCAGCGGCGTCTACAAATGGATGCCGCCGCTGCCGGCCAACCCCGGCAACGACGTGGCGGGCCGGATCGAGGCCGTCGGCAGCGGCGTGCGCAATATCAAAGTTGGGCAGAAGGTGCTGCTGAGCGCCCGCGATCTGGCGCAGCGCGGCGGCTGCTACGCCGAGTTGGTCGCAGCCCCGGCGGATGCCATTCATCTGCTGCCCGAGCAGGTTGATCTCGAGGCCGCGGTTTGCCTTGCCAATTACCAGGTGGCCTGGGCGCTGCTGAATGAATGCGGATCGGCGCGTCGGCCGAAATCGGTGCTCGTCATCGGCGCGGCCGGTGGCGTCGGCTCGTCGCTGGTGCAACTGGCAAAACTTGCAGGCATGACCGTGATCGGCACCGTCAGCTCGGAGGAGAAGGCGGTCTTCGCCAGTGCGATGGGCGCCGACGGCATCATCTACTACCGCGGCGAAGACGTCGTCGCGCGCGTGCGCGAACTGACCGACGGGCGCGGCGTCGATCTCGTGCTGGATCACGTCGGCGGTCCTGATTTCTTCAGCCATCTGCGCGCACTGGCCAAGTGGGGAACGGTGGTCTCCTACAACGCGTTCGACGGCCTGCCGACGCAGAACATGATGGAGGAGATGCGCAAGCATCTCGACGTCTGTCCGGCCATCCGCTGTTTCTCGTTTCACATCTACGACCACGACCGCGAAGGCCGCCGCGCGATCATGAAGCGCATGATCGGCCATCTCGCGGACGGCAGCATCAAGCCGGCGATCTTCGCCCGCTTCAAGCTGTCCGAAGTGCGGCAGGCGCACGAGCTGCTGGATTCGGGCAAGGCGCTCGGCAAGATCATCATGACGCGCGACTGACGGGGATGGTTACGATGATAAAGGTCAAACGCATCAGGCACGCGACGTTTGCGACGGCCGATATCGCACAGCAGATCGAATATTATCAGGCGATCATCGGGCTCGGTCTTGTCGAAAGGCAGGCCGGTCGCGCGCTGTTCGCCTCGGAGTCCGGCGAACTCACGCTGGTTCTGGAGCAGGATACGGCTTCATCCTGCAAGGCCATGGCGTTCGAGATAGCCCCCAATGTCGAACTCGGGGACGTCGGCAAGCAGCTTGGGGATCTCGGCATCAAATCCGAACTCCGCTCCGATTCGGTGCCGGGAATACCGCGCGCGCTGGTTTTCTCGGATGTCGACGGCCGCCAGATCGAGCTGTTCACGCAGTGGCAATTCACCCCGCCGAGCGAACAGGTGCGGGGCATCGTCGTCAGCAAACTCGGCCACATGGCGCTGTACGCGCCCGATCCGGACCGCACCGCAAAGTTCTATGCCGACGTTTTGGGTTTCCGCGATTCGGACCGGATCGAGGAAAACTTCGTCTTCATGCGCTGCGGTTTCGAGCATCACGCCATCAATTTTGCGCGCGGCACTGACGCGCGGCTGCACCACATGGCGTTCGAACTGCGCGATGCTTCCCACATGCAGCAGGCCTGCGACCTGCTCGGGCGCCGAAAAATCCCGCTGTTGTGGGGACCGGTGCGCCACGGCCCCGGCCACAACATCGCGACCTATCATCGCAATCCCGACGGCTATCTGATCGAGCTGTTCTACGACATGGACCGCATGACCGATGAAGAACTCGGTTACTTCGAACCGCGTCCCTGGCATCGCGACCGGCCGCAGCGTCCGAAGACCTGGATCGGATTGCCGCGCGACATCTGGGGCGTCGGCCCTTCGCCTGACGCGGCGGAGTTCTCGCCGAAGATGCGCGGCGGGAAGTAAGCGCGCGGACCTTCGACGGCTAACATCACAAATGATCGATATGGGGAGAGACGAAAATGGCGGGATCAACACGCAGTTCAGTTCGTCGTCATTCGTTCGGGCGACTGTTCGCGATGGTGTTCATCGCCACGATCGCGGGATCGATGTGCGCCGCCAGCGCCCAGGACTATCCGACCCGGCCGATCCGCCTTCTCCACGGTTTTGCCGCCGGCGGCGCCGCCGACACCCTGTCGCGCATTCTGGCGAACGGGCTTTCGAAACGGCTGGGCCAGCCGATCGTGATCGAGGCCAAGCCGGGCTCGGGCGGCAATCTCGCCGCGGCCCAGATCGCCAAGGCCGAGCCCGATGGCTACACGATCGGGCTCGTCACCGGCGCCCACGCCATATCGCCGGCACTCTACAAGTCGCTGCCCTACGATTCCGTCGAGAGCTTCGAGATGATTTCGACCGCCGTCTACTACGCGCTCGTGATCGCGGTTCGCGCCGATTACGAGGCCAAATCGCTTGGGGAATTGATCGCGCTTGCCCGGGCCAAGCCCGGCGAGCTCAATTACGCTTCCGTTGGATTTGGCAGCACCCACCATCTGGCCGGCGCGCTGCTGGAAACCACGGCCGGCATCAGGATGGTGCACGTTCCCTATCGCGGCGATTCGCTCACCGTCACCGCGCTGCTCGGCGGCGAGATTCCGATGATCGTGGGAACGCCGGTGCTGCTGGCGCCGCAGATCGAGAGCGGGGCCATTCGCGGGCTTGCCGTCACATCGCCTGCGCGCAGCAAGCTCCTGCCAAACGTTCCCACGGCCGATGAATCGGGCGTCAAGGGATTCGATGTGCGCACCTGGGCCGGCCTGCTGGCGCCGAAGGGCACACCGCCGGCGATCATCAAGCGCCTCAACAAGGCTGTTCTGGAAACCCTCGCCGATCCCGAAACCAGGGCGGCGCTGGAAACCGCGATCGGCGGCGAAGTGCAGGGCAGTACGCCGGAGGAGATGCGCGCGCTGATTCAATCGCAAATCGTAAAATGGGCCGACGTGATCAAGACAGCGAATATTCCCCGGCTGTGACGATCAAGGCATCGTCATGGCGGTCCTGCTTGCATTTCCGGCATGGTGAGCGGCCGAAAGCGCCTTTGTCGCTGCCGTCCTTTCGCGTATGTTTCCAAAGCGTTTTTGAGCGAAGTGGATACCGGTTCGCGTGAAAAAAAACGCGTCAAAACAAGAATCTGGAACATAATCGGTTCTGATTTCATCAGAACCGATTATGTTCCAAGAAACCACTCCGTCCTGAGAGGCCATGTGACTGCAACCAATCCTGCCGCGGGTAAACCGGTCGGTTCCGCTGATCTCGTCAATATTCCGCGCCTGATGACGGCCTATTTCGCCGGCAAGCCCGATCCGGCCGATCCCGCCCAGCGCGTCGCGTTCGGCACCTCGGGTCATCGCGGCACGTCGCTGAAAAACTCCTTCAACGAAAACCACATTCTGGCGACGACGCAGGCGATCTGCGATTATCGCCGCGAGACCGGGCTGACCGGCCCGCTGTTCATCGGCATCGACACCCACGCGCTGGCTGAATCAGCTCTGGTGAGCGCGGTGGAAGTGTTTGCCGCCAACGGCGTCGATATCATGATCGACGATCGCGGCGGCTACACGCCAACGCCGGTCATTTCGCACGCGATCCTGAGCTACAACAAGGGCCGGACGAGCGGCCTTGCCGACGGCGTCGTCATCACGCCGTCGCATAATCCACCCGAGGACGGCGGCTACAAATACAATCCGCCGCATGGCGGTCCGGCCGATACCGATGTCACGGCCAGGGTGGAAAAAGCCGCGAACGCCTTTATGGCGGCGGACATGAAGGGCGTGGCGCGGATGCCGTATGAACGCGCCCGCAAGGCGCCGACGACGCATCTGTATGATTATATCCGCCCCTATGTCGCCGATCTCGGCAATGCCGTTGATATGGCGCTGATCAAATCATCCGGCGTGAAAATTGGAATCGATCCGCTCGGCGGCGCCGCCGTGCATTACTGGCATCCGCTCATCGAGCATTACGGCATCAACGCCACGATCGTGAACGAAATCGTCGATCCCACCTTCCGCTTCATGACCGCGGACTGGGACGGCAAGATCCGGATGGACTGCTCCTCGCCTTACGCAATGGCGAGCCTGATCCAGATGCGCGACAGGTTCGACGTCGCCTTCGCCAACGATACCGACGCCGACCGCCACGGCATCGTCACGCGCACCGGCGGGTTGATGAACCCGAACCATTTTCTTGCGGCTGCGATCGCCTATCTGTTCGAGCACCGGCCGCAATGGGGCAGCGATGCCGCGATCGGCAAGACCATCGTCTCCAGTTCGATCATCGACCGCGTTGCGAAAAAGCTGAACCGCAAGCTGGTCGAAACTCCGGTCGGCTTCAAATGGTTCGTCGAGGGGCTCGGCAGCGGCGCATTCGGTTTTGCCGGCGAGGAAAGCGCCGGCGCCTCGTTCCTCAAACGCGACGGATCGGTGTGGACCACCGACAAGGACGGCGTCGTGATGGGGCTGCTGGCGGCCGAAATCCTCGCCAAGACCGGCCGCAATCCCAGTGAGCTGTTTGCGGGACTGACCGCCGAACTCGGCACGCCCGTCTATGCGCGGATCGACGTGCCGGCGACGCCGAAGCAGAAGAACGCGCTCAAGGCACTCGGGCCGGAACAACTCGGGCTGAAGGAAATGGCCGGTGATCCGGTGACGGCGATCCGAACCAAGGCGCCCGGCAACGATCAGCCGTTCGGCGGCATCAAGGTCGAGACCGATCAGGGCTGGTTCGCGGCACGGCCGTCGGGCACCGAAGACGTCTACAAGATCTATGCCGAGAGTTTTCGCGACAAGGATCATCTCGGCAAGATCCAGAGCGACGCCAGGGCCGCGATCGCGAAGGCGTTCTGACGAAGCAGCGTCAAAGCAGCCTCCTCGCTGTTAAGTCCACGGCTGAGGCAGGTTGCTCCTGCGCGTGTGCGCTGCCCGAGGCTTGGTTTTTCTCGCAGAGGCCCATGCCGATCGCGCTGTTGCCAAACGAATTCCTAGCTGCTTCGCTCCTTGCAACGACGGTTGTCAACTTACCGCGCCAGGGAGGATCACGTGACGCACAAGGGCATGGTCGTAACTCCGCAACCCGAGGCCACCGAGGCGGGCAGGGACATCCTCGTCGCCGGCGGCAATGCCATCGACGCGGCCATCGCGGCCGCGCTGGTTCAGACCGTCGTTGACCCCATGATGTGCGGCATTGCCGGCTTCGGAAGCCTGGCCGCCTATTTCCCGTCGAAGAAGGTGCATAGCTACTACGATTTCCATGCCCCTGCGCCATCAGCCGTACGGCCTGACATGTGGCAGGACCTGATCGAGAGCGAAGCGCGTGACGGATACGGATTCATTCTCAAAGGCAATGTGAACGATATCGGTTATCAATCGATCTGCGTTCCTTCCTCGCTCAGGGCCTTTGCCGACGCGCACCGTGATCTCGGCAAACTGCCTTGGGCCGAACTGTTTGGCCCGGCCATTGATTACGCCGAAAGCGGCTGGAACGTTCGGCCGCATGTCCACACCTGGTGGTCGGAAGAAGGAACGATGGGGCGGGTGGGCAACGCCAATCGAATTTCATTCGTCCCGTCGGCCAAGGCGCTTTATTGCAGGCCGGACGGATCGCCGAAGCGGGTGGGAGACCGCGTCGTCAATCGGGACTATGCAAACGTGCTGCGGACGATCGCGAAGGATGGGCCTGACGCATTCTTTCGCGGCGAGATCGCCGATGCCATCGACGCGGACATGCGGGCTAACGGCGGTCTGTTGCGCCGCTCTGATCTCGAGAAGCTGCAAACCGTAAGGAACAAACCGCTCTCCGCCACCTATCGAAACGCACGGGTGACGACAAATCAGGCGCCGGGCGGCGGCATCATGCTGCTGGAGATGCTTCGCACGCTCGAGAATTTCGACCTGAAGTCCATCGGTCATAACAGCGTCGAATACATTCGCATCGTTGCCGAAGCCATGAAAGCCGCAACACGCGACAAGGATCTGTTTATCGGCGATCCTTCCTTCGTCGATGTTCCGACCGATCGCCTGATCTCGAAGGAGCACTGCGCCGAAATCGCCGACGGCATCAAGCGTGGCGACAAGGTCAGCGTGGTCAGGCTCAATGCCGGCCTCCCGAGCAAGGATACGACGCAGGTTTCGATATGCGATGCCGACGGCAACTGCATCTCGATGACCCATTCGCTTGGCTTGCCGTCTGGCGTGATCACTGAGGGGCTGGGCTTCATGTACAATGGATGCATGGGCGTCTTTGATTCCAGGCCCGGGCGCGCCGGCTCGCTGGCGCCGGGAAAGGCGAGGTTCTCTTCCATTTGCCCGTCGATCGTCTTCAGGGATGACAAGCCCGTCCTGGTGATCGGTGCACCTGGTGCGACCCAGATCGCCATGGGTGTGCTCCAGGTATCGCTGAACGTCCTCGACTTCGAAATGTCGATTCTGGAGGCGGTCTCAACGCCGCGCTTTTCGGCGACCAGCGATATCATCGATCTCTCGAACCGGATTCCGCGCTCTACCGAGCGGGCGCTGAATGGGCTCGGATATCAGACGGTACGATCCGCACTTAGCCACACATTCGGCTGGGTACACGGTATCAAGATTTCTCCTCAGGGGATGGAAGGTGGCGCCGATCCGGCAACCGACGGTATGGCGCTTACGGCTGGCTGAACGGTGGCTTCGTCCCGGTTACGTATAAGCCGGTACTTCCTTCCCTTCTCCCCTTGTGGGAGAAGGTGGCGCGCGTAGCGCGCCGGATGAGGGGTCTCTATCCGCGGAAACAGACCCCTCACCCGTCACGAACGCTTCGCGTCCGTGCCACCCTAAGAGCGAGCTTCGCTCGCCTCGGCTCCCACAAGGGGAGAGGAGACTTTCTGTTTTAAAGGCGTTTCTCCAATGGCTGATCTCCACGGCGTCTTTCCTTACCTCGTTTCCCCGATCGATCCCGAAGGCGACATCCGCACCGACGTGCTCAGCCGCCTCTGCGACGATCTGATCAAATCAGGCGTGCACGGCCTGACGCCGCTCGGCTCGACCGGCGAGTTCGCCTATCTCAACCAGGCGCAGCGCACCGCCGTGGTGCAGACCACGATCGAGGCCGCCGCGGGCCGCGTGCCCGTCATTGCCGGCGTCGCCTCGACCTCGACGGCGGATGCGGTGGCGCAGGCAAGAGCGTACCAGAAGCTCGGCGCAGACGGGATCCTCGCGATCCTGGAAGCGTATTTTCCGATCTCGGACGCGCAGGTGGAATCCTACTTCCGCGCCATTGCCGATGCGGTCGAGATTCCCGTCGTGATCTACACCAACCCGCAATTCCAGCGCTCCGATCTGACCCTCGACGTGATCGAGCGCCTCTCTGCCCATCCGCGCATCGGCTACATCAAGGACGCCTCGACCAACACCGGGCGGCTGCTGTCGATCATGAACCGCTGCGGCGAGAGCATCAAAGTGTTCTCGGCCTCGGCCCACATTCCGGCGGCGGTGATGCTGATCGGCGGCCTCGGCTGGATGGCCGGCCCGGCCTGCATCATCCCGCGCCAGAGCGTCGAGCTCTACAACCTCTGCCACGCCAAGCGCTGGGACGAGGCGCTGACGCTGCAGCGCAAGCTGTGGCGCATCAACGAAGCTTTTGCGCGATTCAACCTCGCCGCCTGCATCAAGGCCGGCCTGGAAATCCAGGGCTACGCGGTGGGCGATCCCGTTCCACCGCAGGCCGCGCTGACGGCGGAGCAGCGCAAGGTGGTGGAAGCGGCGCTGCGGGATGTTGGATAGTTGGATTGCGCTCTCTCCCCGTCATTGCGAGCGCAGCGAAGCAATCCATGGCGCGCCCAGCCGAGGAATGGACTGCTTCGTCGCTTCGCTCCTCGCAATGACAGTGGTGCGACAAAATAACCCGACGGGCAAATCAGTTCCGAATTACAGAAATCGTGTCAAGTCATAAAATTCCGAAAATCGAAAATATTCTTGTTGTCATCCACCCCAAATCAGTGCGCATCTATCGCCATCCCGTCCTATCAAGAGGGGCGTCGGCCGTCGTCACGACGAGGGGCGGGTTGCGGTGGACGCTGAGGTTGCGATTGACGGTCGCGGCTGAGGCGTACGGCGAAAGCGTGTGGTCCTGGCGCCCGTAACGGCGTCAAGCCTTAAGGGAGCTAACGCTTCCGAGGGGCGACGGTGGCAATAGAGGCCGTCTCACCGGGGAGAGCGCGTCATAAGCCGTAAAGCCATTGCGCAGGGAAGGCTGGGTGTTCTCCGCTGCCCTGTATGCTCGTGTGCAGCTTTCTTAGCACAATTCGCACACGAGACCGCGGGTGCAGCGCGCACCCGGCCTTCCCTGCGCCCTCTGATTTCGAGGGCGAACGATTTCAAGCATAGCTCGGGCGCATCGCGTCGCGAGATCGCAGCTACATATTCAGTGTCATCGCCCGGCTTGACCGGGCGACCCAGTATTCCAGAGACGCCGATGATTGAACCGAGAAGCCGCGGCGTACTGGGTCCCCCGCTTTCGCGGAGGACGACACCATTTTTGGAGCCGCAGTGCATGACAGCATTGCCTATTTCCCAGGCGCTTCCATAGGGTTGGCTCGCACCCTATCTATCGGCTAGAACCCACCCAACTTTTGCGAAGAAAATCGAAGGACCAACTGATGAACATTCTTCCCGGCAATATGCGTTTTGGTGCGGGCCAGCCGGTCAAGCGTTTGGAAGATCAGAGACTGCTCACCGGGAAGGGGCAGTTCATCGACGACAGGCCGGAGGAGGGTGCGCTGTGGCTGCACGTGCTGCGCTCGCCGCATGCCCACGCCAAAATCGTCGCGATCGATACCAGGGCCGCGGCCGAGCTGCCCGGCGTCGAAGCCATCTATACCGGCGCCGACCTGGTCAGGGACGATATCGGCACCATCCCGACGCTGGCGATCTTCAAGCGGCCAGACGGCTCGCCGATGACGGTGCCGCCGCGGCGGCTGCTGGCGCATGAGATCGTGCGCTTTGCCGGCGAGCCGGTCGCAGCCGTGGTCGCGACCTCGCGCGTGCTGGCGCAGAACGCGGCGGAAGCGATCGCGGTCGATTACGAGGTGCTGCCGTCGGTGGTCGATCCCGTCGAGGCGGTCAAGCCGGGCGCGCCTGTGGTCTGGCCTGAGGCGCCCGACAACATCGTCGGAGCCATGAGCTATGGCGATGCCGCCAAGGTCGAAGCGGCCTTCGCCAGCGCCGCGTATACCGTGTCGCTCGATCTGGTCAGCCAGCGGCTGATCCCCTCCGCGATGGAGCCGCGCTCGACCATTGCCGAGATCGACAAGGCCGGCCGGCTGATCCTGCACGTCCAATCGCAGACCCCTGGCTCGACCCGCGACCTGCTCGCCGAATCGATCCTGAAGCGGCCGAAGGAAAGCGTCCGCGTGCTGGTCGGCGATATCGGCGGCGGCTTTGGGCAGAAGACCAGCCTTTATCCAGAAGACGGCGTGGTGGCCTATGCCGCCACAAAGCTCGGCAAGAAAATCCGCTGGCGCGGCGACCGCACCGATGAATTCGTCGGCGGCACCCATGGCCGCGATCTCACCTCGACCGGCGAATTCGCGCTCGACGCCAAGGGCCGCGTGCTGGCCTATCGCGTGCGCTCGATCGGCGGCACCGGCGCCTACAGCAGCGGGGCCGGCAACATCATTCCGCTGGTGCTCGGGCCGTTCGTGCAGACCGGCGTCTATGATCTGCCGCTGGTGCATTTCGAAGTCCAATCCGTGATGACCAACACCGCGCCCGTTGGCGCCTACCGCGGCGCGGGCCGGCCGGAAGCCGTGTTCATCGTCGAGCGGCTGATGGACGCCGCCGCGCGCCAGATCGGGATGGACCCGCGCGCCATCCGCAAGGTCAATTACATCAAGCCGGCGCAATTGCCCTACACCAACGCCGCCGGCCAGGTGTACGATTCCGGCGCGTTCGCGCACATGATGCAGCGCGCCTCCGATCTCGCCGATTGGGACGGTTTTAACGCGCGCAAGAAGGCCGCAAAGAAGAAGGGCCTGCTCTACGGCCGCGGCCTCACCAGCTACATCGAATGGACCGGCGGGCGCGCGCACACCGAAAAGGTCTCACTGCACGCGACGGCCGAGGGCCGCATCATCCTGCATTCCGGCACCATGGCGATGGGGCAGGGCCTGCAGACCACCTACACCCAGATGGTGTCGGATACGCTCGGCATTCCCATGGACAAGATCGACGTCGTGCAGGGCGACACCGACCTCGCCACCGGTTTCGGCAGCGTCGGGTCGCGATCGCTGTTCGTCGGCGGCACCGCGGTGGCGGTTTCCACCAACGACATGATCAACAAGGCGCGCGAGAAGGCGTCGAATGTGCTGGAGACTTCGGTCGAGGACATCGAATATCACGGTGGCTTTCTCACGGTGGTCGGCACCGACAGGCGCATCAGCCTTTTCGAGATCGCGAAGAAGGAAGACGGCGCGCGGCTTAGCGTCGACAGCGAGGGCGAAGTCGACGGCCCGAGCTGGCCGAACGGCACGCATATCTGCGAGGTCGAGATCGATCCGGAAACCGGCGTCAGCAAAGTGGTGCGCTACACCACGGTCGACGACGTCGGCATCGCCGTCAATCCGATGTTGGTGACCGGCCAGGTGCATGGCGGCGTCGCGCAGGGCATCGGACAGGCGCTGTATGAGGGCGTGTCCTACAACGAGGAAGGACAATTGCTGACCGCGAGCTATCAGGATTACTGCGTGCCGCGCGCCGACGACATCCCGCCGATCGAGGTGACGCTGGATGATTCCGCGCCGTGCCGCACCAATCCGCTCGGCGCCAAAGGCTGCGGCGAATCTGGCGCCATCGGCGGCCCGCCCTGCATCACCAACGGCGTAATGGATGCGCTCAGCGAACTCGGCATCAAGCAGCTCAACACACCGCTGACGCCGGCCAAGGTCTGGCAAGCGATCAGGGATGCGCGGGTGGGGGTGTAACGGCAGAAAGGTCGTCATGCCCGGGCTTGTCCCGGGCATCCACGTCTTCACGGTGTATGAGCAAGCAAAGACGTGGATGGCCGGGTCAAGCCCGGCCATGACGATAAACTTTCAAGCTGCGACTCAAAGCAGCACGCCTCAAAAATCGGCACCCCGCACCGTTGCGAGAATCCGCCGAATCAAGCCCAATGAGCCCAGCAAGAAGCAGGAACGTAATCAGACTCTCGGGGGCGATCCGATGTCGGTTGAAGGTGCGATGCGGGCACTGTCTGCGCGTGTGATCGTCGTCGGCAATGAAAAAGGCGGATCAGGAAAATCCACCGTCGCCATGCACATCGCGATCGCCCTGATCAAGTCGGGACAGGCCGTCGCCACCATCGATCTCGATACCAGGCAGAAGAGCCTCACCCATCACATCGAGAACCGCCGCGCCTGGGCGCGTCATGTCGGCCGCGACCTCGGCATGCCCCAGCATTTTTGCTTCCAGCAACTCGATTATCCCTCGGCCGATGAACAGGCCGCCGGCTGCCGGGCGCTGGAGAAGACCGTCGAGACGCTCGCCGGCCGCTACGGCGTCGTCATCATCGATACCCCCGGTCACGACGATTATCTGACGCATGTCGCGCATGCGATGGCGGACACGCTGATCACGCCGCTCAATGACAGCTTCGTCGATCTCGACGTGCTCGGCACCGTCGATCCCGAATCCTTCCGCGTCACCGGCACCAGTCATTATGCCGAGATGGTGGAGGAAGCGCGCGGCAGGCGCCGCGTGCGCTATCTCGGCGTCACCGACTGGATCGTGCTGCGCAACCGGCTCTCCACGCTCGGCTCGCGCAACAAGCGCCTCGTGGGCGAGAGCATCCAGCAGCTGTCGCAGCGGCTGAACTTCCGCTGCATCGACGGCCTCGCCGAACGGGTGATTTTTCGCGAGTTCTATCCGCGGGGCCTGACCGCCGTCGATGATCTCGACGAGATCACGCTCGGTAGCCGCCCCACCATGTCGCACGTCACCGCGCGGCTGGAGATGCTGAAACTGCTCACGGCGATCGGATTGGGTAACGCTGTCACAGCCCATGAGATTGTGGGCCGTAGGCGGGAAGTGGCCTGATCGTCCTACAATCCCAGCACCATCTTGGCGATAATATCGCGCTGGATTTCCGACGAGCCGCCGAAGATCGTATACGCCCGGCTGTTGAGATATTCCGGCACTACCGGCAGCATCTCCTCGGGAATCCCCGGCGCCTCGTTGAGCTTGTAGAACGGCCGCATCGGTTCGACATAGAGGCCGTCATGGCCGATCACATCGACACCGAGGCGCGTAACGGCCTGGCGGATTTCGCTGTTGCGCAACTTCAGCAGCGAGGACACCGCGCCGGGATTCTGACCGGTCTGCAGCGCCGACAGCACGCGCAGCTCGGTCATCTCGAGCGTGTCGATATCGACCTCGATCTCGGACATGCGCATCGAAATATCGGGATCGTCGATGGCGCGGCCGGTAGCCTCGGATTCGGCGAGGTCGGATACCGTCTTCAGCGCCTCGCGCAATTTCGCCGAGGCGATGCCGGAGCCGCGCTCGAACTCGAGCAGGTATTTTCCGTAAGTCCAGCCCTTGCCTTCCTCGCCGACCCGGTTGGCGACGGGCACGCGGACGTCGTCGAAGAACACCTGGTTGACCTCGTGGTCGCCGCCGATCGTGAGGATCGGGCGGGTGGTGATGCCCGGGCTCTTCATGTCGATCAGGATGAAGGAGATGCCGTCCTGCTGCCGCTCGGTCTCGTTGGTGCGCACCAATGCGAACATGCGGTTGGCGTGATGGGCATGCGTGGTCCAGATCTTGGTGCCGTTGATGATGTAGTCATCGCCGTCGCGCACCGCGCGGGTTTTCAGCGAGGCGAGATCGGAGCCGGAGCCGGGCTCGGAATAGCCCTGGCACCAGTAATCCTCGCCGGAGCGAATCCGCGGCAAATAGAAATTCTGCTGCTCAGGCGAGCCGAAGCCGATGATGACAGGCCCGACCATCTTGACGCCCATCACGTTGACATTGGGCGCACCGGCACGGGCGCATTCGGCTTCAAAAATCCAGCGCTGCGCCGGCGTCCAGTCCGGCCCGCCATGCTCGACCGGCCATCCCGGCGCGCCCCAGCCCTTGGCGTGCAGCGCCTTTTGCCAGGCGATGCCGATATCCGGATCGGAAAACACCGATGGAGTCAGCGACTGCGCGTGCTTCATTTCCGCCGGCAGATTCTGCGCGATGAAGTCGCGGACTTCCCGTTCGAAGGCGCGCTCCTCGGCGCTGAAGGTGAGATCCATGGTGCGCTCCCGCTAGGCTTGAATGGACTTCTAAGTGTGAAGAGTCTTGCCGCCGAGGGCGGCGTGGCGGCGATAATGATGGGCGCTGCCGCCGAACAACGTGTCGAAAGCGAGCAGCCGCTTGAAGTAGGAGCCGATGTCGAGCTCTTCGGTGACGCCCATCGCGCCATGCAGCTGCACGGATTGTTCGGCGACGAAGCGGGCGCATTTGCCGATCTTGGCCTTGGCGCCCGACGCGGCACGCCCGCGCGCGACAGGTTCGGCATCGATCATCAGCGCGGCGCGCAGCGCCATCGAGCGGGCCTCGTCGCAGTTCATCGCCATGTCGGCGAGCCGATGGCGGATCACCTGGTTGGCGGACAGCGGCCGGCCGAACTGTTTTCGAATTTTGGTATATTCGAGCGTCTGATCCAGCAGCGTCTGCATGATGCCGACGGCTTCCGCGCCGAGCGCCGCCATCGCGCGGTCGACCACCGCCTCGATAACAGGCAGCGCGTCGCCGCCGTCGCCGAGCTGGGCATCGGCGCCCACATGAACGCCGCGAAATTCGAGGTTGCTCGCGCGCCCGCCGCCGAGTCGCGGAAAATCGCGCTTGCCGAGGCCGGCCGCATCTGCCGGCACCAGGAACAGGCAGAGGTCGCCCACGCCATTGTCGTCGGCGACCTGCGCCGAAACAATAATCTGCCCGGCGGCATTGCCGTCGAGCACCGCGGTCTTCCGGCCATCGATCCGCCAGCCGTTGGGCGTCTTCCAGGCCGTCGTCGCGACTTTGGCAAGGTTAAACCGCGCCGCGCGTTCCGAATGCGCGAACGCCAGATACAGCGAACCGTCGGCGACCTTGGGCAGCAGCGCCTGCTTCTGCGCCTCACTGCCGCATGCACCGATCAGCCCGGCGCCAATCACCACCGTCGAGAGATAGGGTTCAGACACCAGTCCCCGACCAAAGGCTTCCATCAGGATGCCGATCTCGACCGCGCCGCCGCCGAGCCCGCCATGATCCTCGGCGATCGGCAGTGCCAGCCAACCGAGTTCGGCGAACTGTTTCCAGATTTCGGCGCTGAAGCCGAGCGGATCGTTCGCCACCCGGCGGCGATGGTCGGCGTTGCACGTCTCGACAACAAACCGTTCGGCACTCTCACGCAGCATCCGCTGCTCGTCGCTCAGGGTAAGGTCCATATGATCTACTTCGTTACAGCTGATTTCCGGACGGACGGATGGAGACCCGCGGGGTCCACCACCATGCCGAATTCCTGAAGATTATGCGCATGGCAGAGCTGATGCAGCGCGAACGCCTGTTCGATCGCCGCGGGCTGTCCCATCACGTCCACCGAGCGGTTGACGGCCTCCTTGGTCAGCTTCAGCGCAAACGACGGCTTGGCTGCGATCTTCTGCGCCAGCGCCATCACGAACGAGGAAAGCTCCGCGCGCGGCACGACGTGGTTGACCATGCCGAGCCGGTGCGCCTCGTCCGCGCTCCAGGTATCCGCCGTGAACAGCAATTCCTTGGCCTTGCGCGGGCCCAGCTCCCAGGGGTGCACGAACCATTCGACGCCGCACACGCCCATCGTGACCACGGGATCGCAGAACTCGGCATCGGCGCTGGCGACGATCATGTCGCAGGCCCAGGCCAGCATCAGGCCGCCGGCGATGCATTTGCCGTGCACTTCCGCAATGGTCGGCTTCGCCAGATTGCGCCAGCGCCGCGTGATCTGCAGATAGATCTCCTGCTCGCGGGCGAAGCGGCCATGGGCGTTGGGTTCGGCAAAGCCGCCCCAATTTCCGACCGGCGGAAAATCCACCCCCGCTTCATTTTTGCTGCCCAGGCGCAGGTCGTGCCCGGCGGAAAAATGTGGGCCGCTTCCTGCGAGAATGATGACCTTGACCGCGTCATCCTGCACAGCCGCATCGAAGGCGGCGTTGAGGTCGTAGGTCATTTGCAGGTTCTGCGCGTTGCGCGCCTCGGGCCGGTTCATCACGATCCGCGCGATGCGCGGCTCCGGCCGCTCCACGACGATGGTTTCGAATGTGGTCATGGGCCCTCCCGTTATTATTGTGCGGCCATGTGACTATTTCGGCTGACGATAGGCAAGAGCCATCGGAACGAAAGCGGCCCGAAGTTCATTCAATCACCGCCGTTATTCCGGGATGGGCCATTAGGCCCAGCCCCGGAATAATTGTATGAAACCACGCCATTCTGATACCGTGACACGAAATAATACCGGGAGTGTTTTATGCGCAGATTATGGACCGTGCTGGCGGCGCTGGCGACGCTGAGCCTGACCAATTGCGGCTACAACGCCATCCAGACCACCGACGAGCAGGTCAAGGCGGGTTGGTCGGAGGTGGTGAATCAGTACCAGCGGCGCGCTGATCTCGTGCCCAACCTCGTCAATTCGGTGAAGGGTTTTGCGCAGCAGGAAAAGGACGTGCTGCTCGGGGTCACCAACGCCCGCGCCAAGGTCGGCAGCATCCAGGCCACGCCCGAGGTGTTGAACGATCCCGCCGCGTTCCAGAAATTTACGGCCGCCCAGGGTGAACTCTCCAGCGCGCTGTCCCGACTACTGGTCGTGACCGAAAACTATCCGCAGCTGAAATCCGACGCACTGTTCAAGGATCTGATGGCACAGCTCGAAGGCACCGAGAACCGCATCACGGTGGCGCGCAACCGCTACATCAAGGCGGTGCAGGACTACAATGTCGGTATCCGCACCTTCCCGAACAACATGACGGCGATGATGTTCGGCTACAAGGAAAAGCCGAACTTCGCGGTCGAGAACGAGAAGGAAATATCCACGGCGCCGAAGGTGGATTTCAATCCGACACCGGCCGCGCCCGCGAAGTAGCGGATCAAAGATCAATCGCAATGAATGCTGCAAGAGTTTCCATTCTTGCGCTGCTCCTGTTCTGGGCTGCTTCAGCTCTGGCCATCGTCGTGGTGCCACCGCTCGTCGGGCGCGTGGTCGATCAGACCGGGACACTCACCAGCGGCGATATCGCTTCGCTGAACCAGACCATCCGAAGTTTCGAGACCCGGAAGGGCAGCCAGGTCGCGGTGCTGATCGTGCCGACGACGGATGGCGAGGCGATCGAGCAGTTCTCGCTCCGCGTGGCAGAGGCCTGGAAGATCGGCCGCAAGAAGATCGACGACGGCGCCGTGCTGGTCATCGCCAAGAACGATCGTCATCTTCGCATCGAGGTCGGCTATGGCCTCGAAGGCGCGCTGACCGACGTCACCACCAAGCGCATCATCGACGAGGAGATCACGCCAAAATTCAAGTCCGGTGATTTCGCCGGCGGCGTTTCGGCCGGCCTTAACAAGATGATCCGGATCATCGATGGCGAGAAACTGCCGGAGCCGGAGCCGCCGCATTGGCAACATCAGGCAGGGGTGTTCGACGTCGATGCGCTGTTCAATCCGTTTCTCCTGATTCCGGTGTTCCTGTTCGGCGGATTGATGCGGACCATGCTCGGGCGGCTGGTCGGCGCGGGCGTTGGCGGCGGCGTGGTGATGCTGATCGCCTGGTTCCTGTTCGGCTCGCTGGTTGCGGGTATATTCGCGGGGTTAATCGCAGCGCTTTTCGTGCTGTTCAGCGACGCCATCGTGTCGTCGGGGCCAGGAAGCAGTGGGAGCGGCGGCTGGTCCGGCGGCAGCAGCGGGGGCTCATGGTCCGGAGGCAGTTCGAGCAGCAGCAGCTCGAGCGATAGCGGCGGCGGGGGTGGCAGTTTCGGCGGTGGCGGCGCGTCGGGGAGCTGGTAGATATGGACATCAAACGCATTGGCAGGCACCTGCTCCTACACCGCTGGCGGGAGCGCCGCGACTTTCCGCCAAAAGTGCTGGCCGCGATCGAGGCGGCGATCAGGGCGGGCGAGGCCACGCATTCCGGCCAGGTCCGCTTCGTCGTCGAAGGCGCGCTCGACGGCGCGCCGCTGTTCCGCAACCAGCCGGCGCGGGAACGCGCGCTGGATGTTTTCTCGCAACTGCGGATCTGGGACACCGCGCACAACAATGGCGTACTGATCTATCTCCTGCTCGCCGACCGCGACGTCGAAATCGTCGCCGACCGCGGCATCCACGCGCATGTCGGCACTGCCGGCTGGGAGAATATCTGCGTCGAGATGGAAGCGGAGTTTCGGGCGGGAAATTTCGAACGCGGCGTGATCAAGGGGATCGAGGCGGTGTCGCGCGAACTGGCGGCGCATTTCCCGCCGCAGGGCGGCGGGACGAATGAACTGCCGGATACGCCGGTGGTGATTTAACTCAGAACCTTCCACGTCATTGCGAGCGAAGCGAAGCAATCCACAGCCAAACAGCAAGTAGGGATTGCTTCGTCGCTTGCGCTCCCTTGCGCAAGCGCTTCGCGCTTGTCGCAGGCAATGACGGTCAGGCCTTCACCGACGGCCGCTCCGCAACCCGCGCCATCCACGCCACGATATTGCCGTTGCTTTGATCCAGCGGCTGGCCGACCGTGCCGCCGAAATCGAGCCAGCAATACAGCAGGATGTCGGCCATCGTGAAGCGTTTGCCGCAGATGTAATCCTTCCCCGCCATTTGGCCGTCGAGCCATTGCAGGCGGTTGGCCGCGATCATCTTCAGGCCGGGCGAGGCTTCGGGCGCGCAGAGGATGCGCTTTTCGAAAAACTTCAGACCCTCGCCGAAGCGAAAGCCATTGGCGAGATGTTCGCAGATGTTGAGATCGACGCGGCGCGTCCACATCCGGCATTCGGCGCGCTCTTCCGGCGTCGTCCCGATCATCGCAGGCGCCGGGGTCTTCTCTTCGAGGTATTCGCAGATCGGGATGACTTCCGAGAGATAGCTGCCATTGTCGAGTTCAAGCGCCGGCATCTGGCCGTGCGGATTGCGCTTCAGATGCTCGGCTTCGCGGTTTTCGCCCTTGCGCAGGTCGACCGTCTGCTTCGGCATTTCGATGCCCTTTTCCGCCATGAACATACGGACAATGCGCGGGTTCGGTCCGACCGAGTCGTAAAGTTTCATGGTGCTCTCTCTCCCTGTGCCTCTTGAGGCGTCATTATTGCTGCTGTTGAACAGGCCGCCACAAATTTTGTCAAATCGCTGAGTCACACAGAAGGGTCGGCAAGTGTGATCTTAAATGATGCCAGGGTCCACGCAGGGGGAATAATTCCGGATGCCGCAATTGGTTCGGCGGCGTTGGCTGCCTAGCCGTCATCCAGCTTGTTGAGGTCGCGCACCGATTGCATGATCGGTTCGAAATTCGAGCGCGCATCCAGCGCATCGAACAATTGCGCGGTGTCGGATAGCAGGTTGTGCGAACGTTGAATGGCGACCCGTACATCGTCCTGCGGCGTGTCGGACAGGCGGCCGTGGCCGGACAACAGGATCTTCGAGTTCAACCCCTTCAGCCGCTCCAGCGACTGGATATAGTCGGCGATGCTGCCGGAGCCGAACACGCCGCCCATCACGCCGCCGGGCATCAGCGTGTCGGAAGCGAACAACAGGCCCTTGTCCTGGTCGAACAGCGTGATGCAGGCCGAGGTATGGCCCGGCGTGTACATCACGTTGAGGCGGAAATTGCCGAGGTCGAGCAGATTGCCTTCCTCGAGCCAGATGTCGACATTGATCGGGATATTCGGTTCGTTGAACATCTTGCGCAGCATCGAGAAATCGTCGCGCAGCATGATCTTGTTGGCGGCCAGCCGATGCGCGGCGATGAAGGCGCGGCCATTGAAATGATAGGCGGCGCCGATATGGTCGAGGTGCTCATGGCTGAGCACCACCAAGTCGATTTTCTCGGGCGGACAATCGACGTGTTGCAGACATTTCAGCAGATGCGGATAGTTCGATGACAGGCCGACATCGATCATGATGGTCCGCGAGCTGCCGCGCACCAGATAGGCGTTCGCCGCGCGGTTCTTGAAGCGGATCTGGTAGACGTCCTCGGCTGCCTCGATCAGCGTGCAGACGTCGCTTTCAAGCAGGGTCTTGAATGGGCTCGGCCTGCGCTCGCTCATGGACTGGCCGCGGCTTTGAACGTGATCGCGTTCGAGGCACGCAGCCGCTTGCTGAGCGCATCCATGATCATCAGTGCAAACGCCGGCTGCTGGCTGACCAGGTAGACGAAGCGCGCGTGGTTGATCCGCATCACGCGGGTGTGCGCCGCCGCGGCAATCGCGGTCGCCGAGCGGGACGAGCCGTCGATCACGGCCATCTCGCCGAAGAACTCGCCCTTGCCGAGCGTAACGATGATGGTCTTGCTGGCGCCGCTAACCTTGGCGATCTCGACCTTGCCGTCGAGCACGACGAACAGCTCACGCCCGGTCGAGCCTTCCTCAAAAATGACGTCATCTACATCAAACTCGTTGATGCATTTTTCGATGGTCATGGCGGCCTCCTGCCTTCTGGCTGGATGGTCAGGCCATGTTAATCGGTAAATGAACGGGCGCAAACGGAGCTGTCGGAATTGCCGCAGGGCAACATGGGCGCGAGGCGGAATTGCCGGCCGCGTCGCCGTCAACTTGCGGCCGCAAACCGGCCCGGTTGCCCTCTTAAATTTCGGTAAGGCGGAACCCGGTAACGATTTCGCAAGCAATAAAAGTTACCAAAAGGTCAACCCATTCTGGAGAATTGAACGTGAGCGAACAGCAGTCCGAGGCCACCAGCGGTGAAACCGGTTCCGTCGGCGCCGGGCCGGCCGCTCCCGATATGTCCGCAGCCAAAGAGCCGGTGATGGCGGCGATCGAGTCCCCGATGCTGGCGCCCGACCAGCAAGAAACCTCTCCCAAGCCGGATGCACCCAAAGTGGAAGCGCCCAGGGTCGTGGCTTCCAAGCTTGAAGCTGCCAAAGCTGAACCGGCGAAGGTCGAGGCGGCTACATCTGAAGCTCCGAAAGTTGAATCGCCGCGAATTCCCGGCAAGCTGTTGATCATGTCGCCCGGCGAGCGCGCGTGGAACGGTGACGAAGCCGATGCGAAGCCGGAGGCCGTTGCAGCTGACGGGGTGTCAGGCAAGCGCCGGATGTCGGCGATGGCGGCTGTGGTGGCGCTGGCGACGGTCGCCGGTGCGCTCGGTGGCGCGCTCGCAACCGGGGGCCTTGGATACGTGATGGCCGGAAATTCCGCCGCCATGAACAACAACAGCGCGCTCGAAGCCTCGGTGGCGCGGATCGATGCCGATATCCTGGCGCTGAAGGCCAGCGTCGAGCACACCTCCAAAACCGGGGTGAGCCAGTTCAACAAGACCAGCGACCGCCTCGACAAGGTCGAGAAGGCGCAGGCCGAGCCGGCCGCCAAGCTCGCCAAGCTCAGCGAGGCCGTCGAAAAACTCCGCGCGCAAGCTGCTGCGCCCGCGCCCGTCGCCGCCGCAATGCCGGCCGCCGCGAGGGACGTCACGGGAACGGTGTCGCCGCCCGCAACGGCTGCGGCGGTGCCGCTTCCCGCGCCGAAGCCCGAGATTGCACGGCTGCCGACCGTGGACGGCTGGGTGTTGCGTGACGCCGCCAATGGCAGCGCGCTGATCGAGGGCCGCCAGGGCATCTTTGAAGTCTACGCCGGCGATCCCGTCCCCGGTCTCGGCCGCATCGATGCCATCCGCAAGCAGGACGGCAGATGGGTGGTCGTGACCAGCAAGGGCCTGATCGTCGCCCGCTGATTGCGCGCAATCTGAATGACGAAGGCGCTTCACCGGGATGTGAAGCGCCTTTTTGCTTGAATAGGCCACTTCGCACGGTGTTAGTGAGGGCATGAGCCGCGCGCTGCGATTTCTTGTCATCCTATTCGCCCTGGTGTGCGGCGCATTGCCGGCGTCCGCCGCGCCGCTGGAGCGCGGGACCGCGATAACGGATCCCCTGGCGCTGCGCGAACTCGACGGTGGCAGGTTCGGCATCGGCCGTCTGCTGTGGCCGGAGCGGTCGGCCGATGTTCCGCTCACGAGCGGCCAGCTATTCACCCTGCCGTCGATGGTCCCGGTTCGGCAGGCGATCGACGCCGAGTTCGATCGTTACATTGCGCGACACAAAAATGGCCTGCCGAACGAAACCATCGGCGTTGGCGCTGGCTTTGCCTTTCAACTGTTCGACCACACCCAGCTTGATGCCAGCGACACCCGTTTCGTGCTGGCGGGCATCGTCAACCGCATGGACCGCGCCTATGTCGACGAGGCCAGCTGCGGCGACATCCGGCTGATCTACCGGCTGACGCGAATGAAAACGCCGGGGACCGACGACAGGGCAATTTTGCCCCGTCTGCCGATGACGCTGAATCTCGTGCTGAAAGCCAAGGCCCGCGATGGGATAGACCGTAACGGCAAACCCGTCACCTGTTCCGAAATCGCAAAGCGCTGGCTCGCCGCAGCCGAATTGTCGCTGACCGGTGCGCCGTTCGCGGAAAATCTGCTGGATGAAAACGGTCCACTCGATCTGCTCGGTTACGAAAACATCGATCGCATCGAGACCAACCTTCAGATCGTGCATGCGCCGAAATCTGCAATGCGGGATTTCCGCACCGATTATCTGTTGAAGGTGTTTCGCTACAACGCCGCGGCGCGGGAATTTCGCGAAGCTCCGATGGAGAACCAGATCGACCGCGACCGCATTCTGGCTGACGACAAGCTCGGGCGCGAATTCAAGTCATGGCTGCTGGAGCCGAAACATCTGGCAGCATTCGATTCCGGCGCGGTGCTGATCCCGGAAAAATTCCTTGCCAACAGCGCCATCGCCGCAACGCCGGTTGGATTTGACGCGTCCGACCTGCAGCCTGAATTCGGCCTGATGCAGGGCGAAGGGGCTAAGGCGGTGTTCAGCGAAGCTGACGTCGTCACGGCACTGAAGAAGGCCGCTGCCGGCGGTATAAAGTTGCAAAACATCCGCTCGGCCGGCGGCTTTGAGCGGCGGCTGAACGATGTCACCTGTTCCGGGTGCCACCAGACGCGCGGCATCGGCGGATTTCATTTTCCCGGCGTCGACTGGATGGCGGTCAATCCTTCCAATTCAACGGTCGTTCCGGCGTCGCCGCACTTCTTCGGCGATCAGGTTCGCCGCCGTGACATCCTCACCACCGTGCGGGATGGCAAGACGCCGGATTTTTCCCGGGGCTTTGCCAGCCGTCCGCAATTGCGCGGCAGCACGGAACTGGTGGGCACCGAATATAGCGATGGCTGGGGTGCGCATTGCTACGCTCCGGGCAAGACGGCCGCCAGCAACGACGCGAGTTTTCGCAGCTGGACCTGCGCCGAGGGGCTGGCCTGTCAAATCAGCGGCACGACCGCACGCATGGGCATGTGTTTTGTGAAGAGCCGGTAGCCGGCCGGCATGAGCACCGATGCGCGTCATCGTTTGATGCTAAGGTGTGCAAAGCATCAGCACCAACCGAGCGGGGACCGGCGATGAGCTCTTCCGACCAGGAGAACAGGGAGCGGAATCGCGAGATCGCGGAGAACGAAGCCAAACGCGAGGTCGTCAGCAACGTCCGCGTCAGCACCTGGGCGATTGCGGTCACGGTGATTGCCGGTGTGATCGTCTTTGGCATCGCGTGGGCCTGGTTGAATCGCTGAGCCCCTTATTTCGCGTAATGCGTCAGCCGCTTGCCGGGCAGCAAATCGTAGGCTGACTTCCAGGCGGGCAGATCAGCCATGCGGCCAAGCCAGGCGCTGATGGCCGGGTGGCTCACCGCAAAATCATATCCAGTCTCGTCGCTCGGATAATGCAGATAGGCCATCATGGAAATATCGGCGATGCTCGGCCGTGCGCCGATCGCGAACGCATCGCGTTGCAAGTGCGTTTCCAGAATCCCCAGGAAGTCGTCGAGCCGTTTGCGGTAATATTTCAGCACCACGGGATCGCCAGACGGAATGAACGTCCGCATGAACCGGTATGAGGCCATGTAGCCGGTGAGCTTGTGGTTGTCCCAGAACAGCCAGCGCAGGAGTTCGAACTGTTCTTGTTCGGTCTCGCCGCCGAACTGGCCGAACTGCCGCGCCAGCTTCAGCAGGATCGGCGCGGTCTGGGTGAGACGGACGCCGTCCTCCTCCAGCACCGGGATTTCGCCCATCTCGTTGACCGTGCGCCGCCATTCCGCTGACCGCGTGATGCCGCCGCCGAAATCGGTCCAGACCGGCTCGAACGTCTGGCCGCACAGGGTCAGCATCAGCGCAAGCTTGTAGCTGTTTCCGGACTCTGGAAAGTAATGCAGGCGGTAGGTAGTCATGCCGCTATCTTTTCCGCAGGCTTACGCCACCGCGCCGGACGCGCGGAGCTTCTTGATCGCGGCCTCGTCATAGCCGGCGTTGCGCAAAATCTCGTCGCTGTGTTCGCCGAGGCCGGGCGGCTTGCGCGGCTGGACTTTCTTGCTGCCGTCGACCCAGATCGGGCTGCTGATGGTCATCATGGTGTCGTTCTCGAACGGCACCAGCACTTCGTTCTCGATCATCTGCCGGTCACCCGGAATGTCGTCGAGGATGCCGACGACGCCGAACACCAGCCCGTTGCCGTCGAGGATCTTGCGCCATTCTGCGAGGTCCTTGCCGGCAAAGATTTCGTCGAAGATCTTGATCAGGTCCAGCGAGCGCGCGTGGCGATCCTTCTTGGTTGCAAAGCGCGGGTCGCTCACCAGATCCTCACGCTCAAGGCAGCGCGCCAGTGTCGGCCATTGCCGGTCCTCGTTCAGCAGCGACAGGATCAGCCAGCGGCCGTCCTTGCACTGGTAGTGATTGGTCACCGCGTTCAGCGCGCGCTCGCGCGGCCGCCGCTCGCCGAACTTGGCACCGACCAGTTTGGCCTGTGCCAGCACCGAGGCTGCCCAGACGCCGTTGGCCATCAGGTTGGAACTGACGTGCGAGCCCTTGCCGGTCTTTTCGCGCTTGAACAGCGCGGTCACGATCGCGCCGTAAAACGCCATCGCGCAGGGGTGGTCGCCCATGCCGGCGATCGATCGCGCTGGCGTGGTGTGTTCATCCGCGCGCACCAGGTCCATCAGCCCCGAGCGCGCCCAATAGGCGTTAGAGTCGAAGCCGGGCTTGTTGGCTTCCTCGCCCTTTTCGCCATAGCCGGTGAAGGAGGCGTAGATCAGCCGGTCGTTGAGATGCGCCAGATGGTCCCAGGTGATGCCGAGCTTGGTGCGGACCTGCGGCGGCATGTTGGTGATGAAGACATCGGCCTCGGCGACCAACTTGTAGAGCACCGCCTGCGCTTCCGGTTTCGTCAGGTCGAGCGCCAGGCTCTTCTTGTTACGGGCTTCCAGCATCCACGCGAAATTGTGTTCGCTGTGCGGGTAGCCCGGCAGATTCGGCAAATTGCGATAGGGATCGCCGGTAACCGGCGGTTCGATCTTGATCACGTCGGCGCCGAAATCGGACAGCACGGTGGCGGCCGCTGGGGCTGCGATGAAACTCGCGCAGTCCAGAACCTTGAGGCCGTCAAAAATGCCTTTTTCCATCTCGATGCCGCTCCCGTAACCCTGTTGATTTTTCTTCCGCTGGAATATTGCATGCCGTGCGTGCTGAAACTTCAACGCCATTTGGGCGCGGGATGCAACTACTCCCCGCCCGAGAGCAGGGCTGCATTACCGCCCGCCGCCGCGGTATTGACGGTCACCGTCTGTTCGGTGGCAAACCGCGCCAGATAATGCGGGCCGCCGGCCTTGGGGCCGGTGCCGGAGAGGCCATGGCCGCCGAACGGCTGCACGCCGACGACGGCGCCGATCATGTTGCGGTTGACGTAGATATTGCCGATCTGAACAGCGTCGATGATGTCGTCCACGGTATCGTCGATCCGGGAATGAATGCCGAGCGTAAGTCCGTAGCCGGAACGCTCGATCGATTGCAGCACGGCGGCGAGCCGGTCGGCACGGTAGCGCACCACGTGGAGCACCGGACCGAACACTTCTTCCCTAAGTTGCCCGGCATCGGACAGTTCGAAGATATGCGGCGCGACGAAATTACCCTCCGGTGCGGTGCCCGCAAAGTGCACCTGCGCGTCCTGCTTCATGCGCGCGATATGTGCATCCAGGCGTTGTTTGGCCTCGGCATCGATCACCGGCCCGATATGGGTTGCAGGATCAGAGGGGTCACCAATCCGGAGTTCGCGGGCGGCGCCGGCGATCATTTCGATCATGCGATCGGCGACGTCGTCCTGGAGCAACAGCAGCCGTAGCGCCGAGCAGCGCTGGCCGGCCGAGCGGAACGCCGAGGTGACGACGTCGTCGGCGACCTGTTCGGGCAACGCGGTGGCATCGACGATCATCGCATTGATGCCGCCGGTCTCCGCGATCAGCGGCACGATCGGGCCGTCCTTGGCAGCGAGCGTGCGGTTGATTGATCGTGCCACCTCGGTCGAGCCGGTGAAGACAACGCCGGATATGTCGGGGTGTCCCACCAGCGCCGCGCCGATCTTGCCGTCGCCTTGCACCAGATGCAGTGCGGAGGGTGAGACGCCTGCTTCATGGAGAAGCCGCACGGCCTCCGCCGCGATCAAGGGAGTCTGCTCGGCAGGTTTTGCGATCACGGCGTTGCCGGCCATCAGCGCCGCCGTGACCTGGCCCATGAAGATCGCGAGCGGAAAATTCCATGGCGAGATCGCGACGAAGACACCGCGGCCGCGCAAGGCGAGCACATTGCTCTCGCCGGTCGGACCCGGCATGGCCTTGCCGTCGCAAAACTGTTCGCGGCCTTGCGCGGCATAGTAGCAGCAGAAATCGACGGCTTCGCGCAACTCCGACAGCGCGTCGTCCAACGTCTTGCCACCCTCGCGTTGCAGCAGTGCGATGAAGTGTGCCGCGCGCTGTTCCAAAAGGTCGGCGGCTTTTTCCAAAGCGCGCGCTCGCGTCCCGGCCGGCGTTCGGCTCCAACTCCTGAATCCGGCACGCGCGGCCGATATCGCCGTATTCACCGCGGCCGGCGTCGCATCGGCGATACTGCCGGCCGTGGGCGTGGTCTCCGCGGCAACATCAGCAACAAGCCGGCCCAACGCCGCGCGCTCGCCGAATTCCAGCCCGCGCGAATTCGGCCGCTGCGGCGAAAAAAGATCGCGCGGCAACGGGATGTTCGGATGCATGGCCTTGTCGGCACTGCCGATCACATCCGCTGGACGCCGCAGCAGCGTCGACACGGGAATAGCCTCGTCAGCGGCGAGCGCAACAAAGGACGAGTTGGCGCCGTTCTCGAGCAGGCGCCGCACCAGATAGGCGAGGAGATCGCGGTGGCTGCCGACCGGCGCATAGGTCCGGCAGGCGATGTCAGGATGATCCTCGCTGAGCTGGGCATAGAGCGCTTCGCCCATGCCGTGCAGGCGCTGGAACTCGAAGCCGCGTTCGTCCTTTGCCAGTTCGAGGAGGGTCGCCACTGTCAGCGCGTTGTGGGTCGCAAATTGCGGAAAGATCCGCGGCCGCAAGCCCAGCAATTGCTGCGCGCAGGCGACGTAGTTCAGGTCCGTCATCGCCTTGCGGGTGAATACGGGATAACCCTCGAGGCCGCGCTCCTGCGCGCGCTTGATCTCGGTGTCCCAATAGGCGCCTTTCACCAGCCGGACCATCATGCGTCGGTTCAGGTTTTTTGCGAGACCGTCGACATGGTCGATCACCTCGCGCGCGCGCTTCTGATAGGCCTGGATCGCGAGCCCAAAGCCGTTCCAGCCAGCCAGGGATGGATCGGCGAATGCCGCCGCGATCACGTCGAGCGACAATTCCAGCCGATCGGCTTCCTCGGCGTCGACGGTGAAATTCAGGTCGAAGGTCTTGGCCTGTCGCGCCAGATCGATCAGGCGCGGCACCAGTTCGCTCATCACGCGTGAATGGCTGACCGCTTCGAAGCGCGGATGCAACGCCGAGAGCTTGACGGAAATACCCGGCCGATCGGGCAGGGGACGATTGTTGGCGGTGCGGCCGATCGCATCGATCGCGCGTGCATAGGAATCAAAATAGCGCGTGGCGTCGGCGGCGGTGCGCGCGCCTTCGCCGAGCATGTCGAAGGAATAGCGCTGGTGGCGCGATGCATGCGCTTCGGCCCGCGCCAGTGCGGCCTCGATGGTCTCGCCGAGCACGAAATGGCTGCCCATCAGCCGCATCGCCTGGCGTGTTGCGGCGCGCACGGCGGGTGCGCCGAGCCGCTTGGTCAACCGGCCGATGGTGCCCTGCGGCGTCTCGCCGGGCTGGATCACCCGCGCCGACATGCCGAGCGCCCACGCCGAGGCGTTGACCAGGAAGGCGCTGGACTTGGTCTCGTGATGCACGAAGTCGCCCTGGCCGAGCTTGTCCTCGATGAACTGGTCGGCGGTGCGCGCATCCGGCACCCGCAACAGCGCTTCCGCAAGCACCATCAGCGCGAGGCCTTCCTTGGTCGACAATGCGAACTCGCGCAGCATGTCCTCGACACCGCCGAGCGGATCGTCATTGGCTCTGACGGCTTCGATCAGGCGCGTTGCCGAGCGGTCGATCCGCGCCTCCTGCTCGCCGCTCAGTTTGGCGGTGGCGAGCAGCCGGGCGGCGATTTTCGAATCATCGGGCGCGTAGGCCGCGTCGAAGGGCGGGAGAGGCGGTGGGCGGTCCGGCATGGTGATTCCCTCGAGTCTAACCCAATTTACCGCTGCTGCAACCGTAGTTCGATAGACAAATTCGCGATTTTGCCTTAGGAAGTTCGGAAAATGGCAGAGGTGACCGGATAAACGATGGAAATTGACAAGATAGACCGGAAAATCCTCTCTATTCTTCAGGGGGATGGCCGTATTGCGAATGTCGAATTGGCCGAGCGGATCGGGCTGTCGCCGACCTCGATCGGCGAGCGCCTGAAGCGGCTGCAGCGCGACGGCTTTGTCGAGGGTTATGGTGCCCGGCTCAATCCGCATCGGCTGGGGTTGGGCTTGCTGGTGTTCGTCGAGGTGATGCTCGACAAGACCACGCCCGATGTCTTCGAGCGCTTCGCTGAAGCAGTGCAATCGGCCCCGGAAGTGCTGGAATGCCACATGGTGGCGGGCGGCTTCGATTACCTGGTGAAGGCCCGCCTCGCCGACATGACGGCCTATCGACGCTTTCTCGGCGAGACCCTACTGGCGCTGCCGGGGGTGCGCGAAACGCGGACCTACGCCGTCATGGAAGAGGTCAAGCGCGACGCGCCGTTGCCGGTCGGGTAGCGCAAACAAAACAACCGTGACCAAAACGCACCACGCCAAAAATAGCCGTGGCCTGTTCCACGGGTGGCGGTCTTTGCAACTTGGCAGCGTGAAAGGCACGCGCTAATTCTCGGGCACCGCCATGGTTTGGATAGCCGGGATCATGAGAGACGCCGATCGAGCGTTGCGCCAGACGTTTTCCCGGCTTGCGGGCGTGCTTGGCGTTGTCGGGGTGGCGTTATCAGGCGCGGCTTCCGAAGCGGCCGAAATGAGTTCGGCGGTCGCCGACCTCTATACGTCGGTGTCGATCTATCCGCCGTCGGCGAATTCGATGACGGTCTGTTACGGCTTCGTCTGCCGGCGCCGCCAGATCCTGGAATTCACGCCGCAAGACCGCACCGCGCTGACGCAGATCATGGCCGCGGGCCGTGCGTCGGCCGTGGCCGAACGCGCGGCGGTGCAGAAGGCCGTGGTGTGGTTCGATCGCCGTATGGGACCGATCCTCGGCACCAACAAGCGCGTGGCGAAAGCGGATTTCCGCTACTTCGACGACAAGCACAATTACGATTGCTGGGACACCACCCGCAATACCACCAGCCTGTTACTGGTGCTGCGGGATTGGGGGCTGCTGAAGCATCATGCGATCGGTGATCCCCGCTATCGCGGCAATACGCTGGTGCTGCAGACGCCGCACAACACCGCCGTGCTGGTCGACCGCGCCACCAAGGCCGAATGGGTCGTCGACCTCTGGCCGCGGGGCTATCTGCAGCCCCCGGACGTCATGCCGGTCGAGAAATGGGTGAAGGAAGATTGAGCGGCCGGTCGGCCCAAAATGAGTACGAGCAACTACGGTGCTCGCTCCGCCGAACGCTCACAGTTTTTTGAGAGTTTTTTCAAGCCCGGCTCCCGGATTAGTTCCGAGAGCGCGCCGTTGCCGATCGCGCGGTAGCGCTAAACCTTGAGGTTCTCGGCCGAAGTCTTGCCGCGATTGGCAATCTCTTCGTATTCAACGGTCTGCCCTTCGTTAAGCGTCGAAAGCCCAGCTTTCTCAACTGCCGAAATGTGAACGAATACGTCCTTGCCGCCGTTGCTGGGCTGGATAAATCCATAACCCTTGGTCGGGTTGAACCACTTCACCGTACCTTTAGCCATTCACGTCGTCTCCGCGGAATCAAAAAAATATCCGAGCCGCCGGTCCCCGCACATACCGGGCATGCCCGAGACTTCAGGATACGCGGGTTGTGGCGGACTGGGTAGCGCAAACGGCACCACGGATTCCGCAAAAATCCGCCATATCGCACCGTATTTCCGCCGTTTTGCCCGTTTCGCGCTCATTTGACGCGGCGAAATCGTGGCCGGGGCCAGCCTCGTCGATGGGGGGATTGACCAGAAATCCTCCCTCGCCTGGCGTGCGGGGGAGGGGGCTCTCCACAAAATAGACGCGCCGAGCGGGAGCATCCGCGCCTTCATCCGCCGTTCGTTTCAGTCGTTCGCGGTGAGATAATCCACCATACACAGACCTTGATGATCATCATCTTTGTCACCTCGGGCGCGCCCAAACTCATTCTCACATTTACATTGCAACGACAGAAAACCCCGGTCGCGCTGGGCGATCGGGGTTTCTGAACCGAATTTGTGGTTCGATCAGTAGCAGACGTTGACGGTGCGGAACACAACGCCATACGGGGTGTACACGCGGCGGCTCACGTAGCAGCCGTCGTAACCGCCACCGATGTAGCCGACGTTGAAGCCGAAGCCGTGGTGATGATGATGATGGCCATGGTGGTGGTGATGCGGGAAGGCGGGCCAGTGCACCGGCTTCGCCGACGCGGCGGTCGGAGCCATTGCGATGGTGCCGAGGGTGGCGGCGGCAGAGATAGCGAGAGTAACTTTACGAAGCATGGTCTTTCTCCGGAAGTGAAGCGCGATCGACATCTTGTCTTGGCGCGGGTTGATCGTTCAGGTTTCAGTCTTACCCATCGCCCATCAGTCGTGCGTGCGAGAAAGCCGGTTCGAGAAAGCCGCATTACATTGCGGACAACTACCTGAATGGCTGTTCAGATGTGAAACAAATCACACAACGGAAAGCCGCGATGGGCTAGGCGGCGCCGGCTGCGCCGGGATTCCACATCGTTAATGCAACGTTGGGCGCCATCGTCATTGCGAGGAGCGAAGCGACGACTTGTCCGCCGTAGCTCAACGAGCGAAGGCGGAAGCAATCCATCCATCGTCTCGCACGTCGCGAGATGGATTGCTTCGCTTCGTCTGAACCGCGCCCACAACAGAAAACCCCGGCCGCGCTGGGCGACCGGGGTTTCTGAACCGAATGAGTGCTTCGATCAGTAGCAGACGTTGACGGTGCGGAGGACAACGCCGTAGGGGGTGAACACCCGGCGGGTCACGTAGCAGCCGTCATAACCGCCACCGATGAAGCCGATGCGGAAGCCGTGGCCCCAGTGACCGTGGTGGTGATGGCCGTGGTGATGGTGGTGGTGATGCCACGCCGAAGCGGTGGTGGGAGCCAGCGCCATAACGCCGAGGGAAGTGGCGGCGGCGAGAGCGAGAGCAACTTTACGCATGGTCTTTCTCCTTCAATGATGCGCGTCGACATCTTGTCCTGGCGCGGGTTGATCGTTTCAGTTTCAGTCTGGGTTTCAGTTTCAGTCTGACCCATCGCCCATCAGTCGTACGCGCCAAAAAGCGGGTTCGAGAAAACGGCGTCTCGATCGGGCAGAATTTTCTGAATGCTTGTTCAGGGAAAGTGAGGATCGCGAATGGAATCGTAGATCGTAGGGTGGGCAAAGCGAAGCGTGCCCACCATCCTCACGGCATTCGTACGAGAGAATGGTGGGCACGGCGCAACGCGCCTTTGCCCACCCTACGACTTCGGCTTACATCGCCATCACGCCGCGGCAGGCGTCACGTCGTCGATCAGCGCCGATAATTCCTTCGCATCCGACACGCTGCGTACGATCATCGGCTCGTTGCGGCCGCGGATCTCGACTTCATGTTGCGGCAGCGCGTCGGCGGATAGGCCTGCGGCGGCGCGAACCTCGTCCGAGATCACCACCTCGCAGGAAAGGCTCTTGGTCATGTCCTGCAGGCGCGCGGCGACATTGACGGGATCGCCGAGCGCGGTGAACACCATATGGTCGCGGTAGCCGATGTCGCCGACGATCACCTCGCCGCCATTGATGCCGATACCGAATCGGATCGGTTCGCGCAGATCATGTTCCAGAAACTTGTTCACCTCGTCGACATTGGCGGCGATCATGGCGGCGGCCCGCAGCGCTTGCCGGCAGGCCTCCTGTCGGCTCACAGCAAGCCCGAACAGCGCCAGCATGCCGTCGCCGACGAACTGGTTCGGCCGGCCGCCGCTTTCGATCACCGCCTGCGATACCGCGCCGAGGAACCGATTGACGATGAAGACGGTGTCGAAGGGTAGGCGTTTTTCCGCAAGCTTGGTCGAGCCGCGCATGTCCACGAACATGCTGACGAGATAACGCTCCTGGCCGATCCGCGTCGGACTGGACGACGGTGCGTCGGCCGACATGGTGTGCGGCAGGAAGAGCTGGAAAAAGGAGAGGTCGCTCGCCGGCCGCAACTGACAGGCGAGGCGGATCGACGGATCCGACGTGCCGACGCGGCCGAGCACGAAGGCTTCGCGCTGCGAGGGCGCGGGCAGGTCGTGGTGGTCGCCGATGATGCGGATACGGCAGGTGGAGCAGCGCGCACGGCCGCCGCACACGCTGGCATGGGGCACGTTGTGGCGCAGGCTGGCCTCGAGCACGCTGAGGCCCTTCGGCACCCGGATCGTTCGGCCGTTGCCATAGGACAGGTTGATCATGCCGCCGCGGCGCTCATGAATGGCGCGGGCGCCCTTTGCCAGCAGTGTAAATCCGAGCAGGCCCCAGTAGCCGAGCAGAAGATAATCCGTGATCTGGTTCAGCACGGCCTTTTCGGCCGATGTCCCCGTCTGGGATGGTTTGAGATTCTCGGCCCGCCATTCGGCGCTGTCGCTGTCGACGACGATGCGTCCGCCCTGATATAGGCCGAGCATGGCAAGCGTCGGAATCAGCACCGCGGCGGCCAGCAGATAGGGCGCGGCGGTCTTGTAGAACGCCTTCATGCGCAGCCACAAATACAGACCGATGCAGCCGTGCGTCCACGAGATCACCAGGACGGCGAACAGCATCCACATCTTGAGCGGCGGCCATGAGATCCAGTACGCAAAGAACACTTGCGGGTAGAGTATCTCGTGCCCGTACAGCGAATAGCCGAGCCGCACGCCGATCACGTGCGTGATGATCATCGCGGGAATGCTGAGGCCCAGCACCAGTTGCAGCGGCTCGATCGCCTTCCAGCGGAATTGCCGGCGCTCGTACAGCGCCCAGATGCCGAGCCCGGTGTGAATGAGGCAGGCCGCATAGAACACCAGCGTGACCGGCAGCGAATGCCAGAACAGCGTGTGCCAATAGACTCCGCTAGCCAGGGCCTCCATCGAGATATTGCCGAGCGCATGGTTGACGAAATGGCTGATCAGATAGGCGAACAGCACCACGCCGGTGGCCAGGCGGACCTGTCGCAGGCTGACGCCGCGCAGGGTGGCTGTGATTTGCTTAGGGGACAGGGAGGCCATGCGGTCCATAGGATGAGTAATAGCGATGATAGTGCTTAACTTCTTCTACCGATACCTTCCGGCGTCGTGCCGGCGAAGGCCGGGACCCATACTCCGCGGCCCATCGATGGGCGCCGAGGCCGGAGTCGTTTTCCTTACCACAATCGGTGGCTATGGGCCCCGGCCCCCGTGCGCAATTGCGCACTAGGCCGGGGCGACCCAAGTCTTTTCCGCCGCGAAACGTTGACACCCCCGCGGGAGTCGAAGAAAAAGCGCCGTGACGAACGCCCCCGACAATAGCAACAAACCGGATAGCGCCGGCCGGCCGTGGCTTGCCGTGGTGGCGTTGATCGCCGCGATGACGGCGATGCGGCTGATCTATGCCGGTGTCATCGAGCTGCGCACCGACGAGGCCTATTACTGGACCTGGTCGAAGGAGAGCGCGCTGGCTTTTCTCGACCATCCACCCGGGATTGCCTGGCTGATCCGATTCGGCACTGCGATTTTCGGCGACACCAATCTCGGTGTGCGGTTCGGCGGCATCGTGGCGATGCTGATCACGCAGCTGCTGCTTGCCGATATCGTCCGTCGTGTCACCGGTGATTTTCGCGCCATCGTGTTCGCCTTGCTGATGCCGGAGGCCGCGCTTTATTATGGGCTGCTGATGGCGAAGGTGGCGCCGGATACGGCGATGATCCCGCTCGCGGTCGCGATGCTGTGGTCGCTGGTCCGGCTCCATGAAAGCGGCAATGCGCGCTGGTGGCTCGCAGCGGGACTGTTCGCCGGCCTGGCGATGCTGTCGAAATTCACCGTGATCATGCTGCTGCCCTCCGTGCTGGCGTTTGCGCTGGTGCCGGACTGGCGACGGCGCTGGCTGCTCAGTCCCTATCCGTGGGCAGCGGCGCTGATTGCATTGATCGTGTTCGCGCCGGTGCTGATCTGGAACTATCAGCACGACTGGGCCTCGTTCCGGTTCCAGTTCGTGCGCGCGGTCGCGACCCATCAATTGTCGCTGCGCACCATCGGCGATTATGTCGGCCTGCAGTTCGGCCTCGTCGGCTTCGTGCTGTTGCCGGTGGTGCTGTCTGGCGTGGCGCTGACGGCGTGGCGCGGCTATCGCCATCGCGAGCCGGTTGCGATCCTGCTCTCGACCGCTGTCATCGTGCCGTTCGGCTACTTCTTCTGGAAGTCGCTGACATTGCGCGTCGGCGATACCTGGCCGATGTTCCTGTGGCCGGCCGGATTTGCCGCCACCGCCATCAACCTCGCAATGCTGCCGCGCGAGGGCTGGCCGGAATCGATGATCGCATCCACCAACAAATGGGCGAGGGTGGCGGTGATTTCCGGCATCGCCTTCGTCGTCGGCGTGTTCTTCTATTATGTCGCGGTTCCCTGGAACCTGATCGGCCGCGCCGATCCGGTCGGCAGCGAGGCCGGCTATGAGCAGGTGGTGGCGCGTGCCCAGGATCAGCTGCAGAAGACCGGCGCGACCTGGATCGCGACCACGGACTATCGCACCTACGCAATGCTGCGCTGGTATTTCAACGGCCGCGTGCCGGTCATCCAGATCAACGAGCGCGGCAGGTTTCAGGGCTTTCGCGATCCCGGCATGAACCTCATCCGGGATCGCGCCGGCCTCTACGTCGCGCGCGAGCCGGATAACCGCCTGCCGATCTGGGATGTCACGTCAGCCAGGCGGCAGCCGCTCGAACGCGTCGAGCGCAGCTGGCGCGGCGTGGTGATGGATACCTATGCGCTGGAGAAGCTGACCGGCTGGACGCCGGAACTCTCGCCGCCGCCGGACACGCCGCTGTTCCGCTGGCGCGTGCTGGCAGATAATGCGCCGCCGGGAATGTCACTCCTCGCCGTCGCGCTTGCGCAAAAGGTCCTTGGCGAGATCGCCGAGCGCGGGCCGCGGCAGCGCGGTGAAGGGTAGCGGCCGCGTCACGTCGATGGCGGCGAGGCCGAGCCGGGCGGTGAGCAGCCCGTTGAGCACGCCTTCGCCGAGCCGCTGCGAGAGCTTTGCCGCGATGCCATGGCCGAGCATCTGCTGCACCAGGCTGTCGCCAATCGCCAGGCCGCCGGTAACGGCGAGGTGGCCGATGACGTGGCGCAGCAGGCTGAGCATGCCGAGCGTTCCCGGCCGGCCGCCATAAAGCCGCGCCAGTTGCCGGATCAGCCGCATCGCGGCGACGAACACGAACAGCACGTCGATCAGTGCGCGCGGGCTGACCGCCGTGACGACCGAGACACGTTGCGCCGCGGTCGAGACCAGCCGCCGCGCCTCCTCGTCGAGCGGCGCCATCAATTCGCGCTCCGCCAGCTTGATCATGTCGGCGCCGTCGATGATGTCGTCGGCGTGACCCACCAGCGTGGCGCGGGCACGCGCCAGTTGCGGGTTCTGATGCGCGAGCTTCAGGAGGTCGTTGACGATGGCCCGGCTGGCGGCGCGATCGTCGCTGAGCAACACTTCGGCGGCGCGCTGGTGCAGCTTCTCGATGGCGGCAAGCCGCGCCAGCCCGAACGCTTCGCGCGCGATCACAACCGTCAGCGCCAGCGCCGCGGCGACGGCAAACGCCAGTGCGACGTAACCCATGGTCTGGCTGCGCGCGAACAGATCCTCGATCAAATTGACAACGCCGAGCCCGAGGCCGAGCAGCACCAGCCCTCCGGTGGCGGTCCAGAACAGCGTGCCCCAGCGGAGGCCGCGCCGGGCCGGGACCAGCGGCCTGTCGATCGGCACCGGCAACTGCGCAGGGTCGGGCTCCGGCGTGATATGCACGGTGCCGCGCGCGGGACGGCTGGCATCATCCGGATCCATTACGATCACGCCGGGATCATCGAGCTTGAACGTCGCCGGCCGCCGATGGGGCGTCTTCTCGCTCATTGCAGTTTGTCTCCGATCAGGAACTGGAGGGCGCGGTCAAGGCGGATGTGAGGCAGCGCAGGCTCTTCGCCGCCTTCGCGCTGCAGCAGCGGCGGCCGGAAGCGCAGGAAGCGATAATCGGCCTTTTCCGAAGGCGTGCTGGAGAGGCCGCGGAACGTGCCCTTGAACAGTTCCTCGGGATCGATGGGCAAGTCACCCGGAAAGGTCGCCACTTCGGTCTCGCCGTCGAACGTATCGCCATTGGCGACTTCGCCTGATGCCGGCGTGCCGAGCAGCGAGGGCAGTTTCTCCCGGCCGCGCGCGACCATCGCCTCACGGGTGGCGCGCACCGCGGCCAGCGCCACCACGTCGATGGCCGCTCCGGCGTATTCAGCGCGATCGGCGGCCTTGGCGACCGCGCGCCGCAATATGGCCTCCAGCCGGTCATGGCTGGAATGATGCAGATGATCGGCCTTGGTCGCCGCAAACAGGATGCGGTCGATCCGCGGCCGGAACAGATTGCTCAGGATCGTGCTGCGGCCGATCCGGAAACAATCGAGGATGCCGGAGAGTGCGGCTTCCAGATCGTGCAGCGCCTCCGGTCCGGCGTTGAAGGCCGCGAGCGCATCGACCAGCACGATCTGGCGATCGAGCCGCGCGAAATGATCGCGGAAGAACGGCCGCACCACGACGTCCTTGTAGGCCTCGTAACGCCGTCGCATCATCGCCCACAGCGAACCGTCAGGCGCGGTGCCGTCGGGTGCGACGTCGAGCGGCGCAAAGGTCAGCGCCGGCGAGCCCGCCAGATTGCCCGGCATCAGGAAACGGCCGGGCGGCAGCAGGCTCATCGCAAAGCGCTCGTCGCGGCAGGCGCGCAAATAGTCCGTGAACAATTTGGCCGCCATGCGCGCCGCCGGCTCGTCCTCGCGGGCCTCGGCGTTCAGCGTCGCCAGATGTTCGTGCCACGGCGTGGCGAGCTTTTCGCGCGGGCCTTCGCGCGACAAAGCAAGGCTCTCGGCCGACCATTGCTCAAAACTTTTGTTGAGCAGTGGCAGGTCGAGCAGCCATTCGCCGGGGTAGTCGACGATATCAAGCGTCAGCGTGCGGTCGGCGCCGTTCTGGCGCTGATAGTCCATCACCAGGCGGAGTTCGCTGATGTCGACGGTGGAGGCGGGCCAGAGGCGCTCCTCGATCAGGGTGTGGACGTGGTTCTCGTAATCGAAGCGCGGCACCGCGTCATCGGGCTGCGGCTCGAGTCGGGCGCGGGCGATGCGCCCGGTCGCAAACGCTTCGAACACCGGAAAACGGCCGCCGCGGGTGAGGCCGTGGATCAGCGCCGTGATGAACACGGTCTTGCCGGCGCGGGACAGGCCGGTGACGCCGAGCCGCACCGTCGGATGGAAGAAGCTGTCGCCGTAATCCAATAGCGCCCGCGCCGACAGCCGCGCTTCCTCGACGATATCCTGAAAACTGGGGGCCATGCGGTGCGGGAAGACTCGATGAGAGGGCGCTCACCCGCCAAAGTGGCGATTGGGGGACCAAAATCAAGCTTGAAGGGAGGTTTCGGCCGACGAACCGGGCGGCGCGTTGACCTCCCAACGGCGATGTTTTATCGCCCCGTGACAACATTCCGGACGCGGCATACCTTCGCGACCAGGAAAACAATGATGAGGGGAGAACGGCCATGCAGGTGACCGGAAAAGTCGTGGTTGTCACCGGCGGCGCCAGCGGCATCGGCCGGGCGCTGTGCGAAGCCTTCCATCGCGCGGGCGCGGCCAAGGTCGTGGTCGCCGACATCAATCCGGACGGCGCGCGAACCGTCGCCACGCCGATCAATGGCGCGGCCTTCAAATGCGATGTCGGCAAGGAAAAGGATGTCCTCCACGTCATCGAGGAGACCGAGAAGCAATTCGGCCCGATCGCGTTGTTCTGTTCCAATGCCGGCATCGGCGGCGGCTTCGATCCGTTGTCCACCAATGCAGGCGGAACTTCGGATGAGCCCTGGTCGCGAAGCTGGGCCGTTCACGTCATGGCGCATGTCTATGCCGCGCGGCACCTGATCCCGCGCATGAAGGCGCGTGGCGGCGGCTATTTCCTCAACACGATATCCGCGGCGGGACTGCTGTCGCAGGTCGGCAGCCCGGCCTATTCGACCACCAAACATGCGGCCGTGGGCTTTGCGGAAAATCTCGCGATCTCGCACAAGGCCGACGGCATCAAGGTGTCGATCCTGTGCCCGCAGGGCGTCGATACCGCGATGCTCAGGTCGATACCAAAGGGCCCGCAATCCGGCGACGGCGATCTGTCGGCGGAGCAGGTGGCGCAGGACGTGCTTGCGGGGCTGGAGCAGGAAACCTTTGCGATTCTGCCGCATCCGCAGGTGCTCGGTTACATGCGCAAGAAGACCGAGAATTACGATCGCTGGATTGCCGGCATGGCGAAGATCCAGGCCAAGATGCGGGAAACGTACGGGAAGTGAGCGTGAGGAGTGCCGTGCTCTTTCCCCGTCATTGCGAGGAGCGTTAGCGACGAAGCAATCCATCTATCCGTTATGCCGCACCATGGATTGCTTCGCTTCGCTCGCAATGACGTTGATAGGCCGGTGGCTCAATCCTTCTTCGTGTAAAGCAGCGGCACCGCCGAATCCACGATCACCTCGATCAGGCTGACGCCTTCATGCGCCAGCCCGCGCTTCAGCGCAGCGCCGAGCTCTGATACCTTGCTGACGCGGACCGCGTGACACCCCATGCCTTCGGCGATCTTGACGAAGTCGATATCCGGCAGTTCGAGGCCGGGCACGTTGCGGACCTGCATCACCTGGCTGAACGAGCGCATCGCGCCGTAGCCGGAATTGTTGGTCACGACCACCGTCAGCGGCAGCTTGCGCTGAGCCGCGGTCCACAGCGCCTGGATCGAATACATCGCTGACCCATCGCCAATCAGGCAGACGGTGCGCACATCGGGACGTCCCAGCGATATTCCGACCGCCGCGGGCAGGCTGAAGCCGAGGCCGCCGCTCGCCATGGTGTAAAAACTGTCCTGCCCGCGCATCGGCATGAATTTCTGCATCGCCGGGCGGTGCGACGGCGCTTCCTCGACGAGGGCCGCGTCTTTCGGCATGGCGTGGAACAACGCATCCAGCAGGAATTCCGTCGGGATCGGATCGGCGGCCGCAGGCGCGGGATGCAGCGCCCGGCCCGCCGGGATCACGCGTTTGGTCTCGGGCAGCAGTTCAAGCAGCATCGTCAGCGCCGGCTTCATCGTGGCGACGATGCTGGTGCCTGACGGCGTCACCGCCGCCGCGGTCGGATCGTCGGTGACCTGGAAGATCGTGGTGGCGCCATCGAAGATCGCGGCATGGCCTTCGACATGGAAGGTGAAAATTGGCGCGCCGATCACGACCACAAGGTCATGATCGCGCAGTGCGTCGGAAACCTGCCCCGGCGAGGCGTGCAGGAAACCCGCGAATTGCGGATGCCGTTCCGGAAACGAACAGCGTGCCGAGAACGGGCTGACCCACACCGCGGCGCGGGCTTTCTCCGCCACGCGCACCATCAGGTCGACGGCCTCGGCGCGATCGACGCTGGGGCCGACGACGAGAGCGGGGCGTTTGCTGTCGGTGAGCGCTGATACCAGCGCCTTCATCGCAGCGGGATCGGGCCCGAGCTCGCGGCTGACCTGGCGCGCCTCGACCGGTTGCGTGGGACGGGTCCAGTCGTCGACCGGCACCGAGACAAAGGTCGGTCCGCACGGCGGCTGCATCGCGACATAATAGGCGCGGGCGATCGCGGCCGGTACGTCCTCAGGCCGCGCCGGCTCGATGCTGTATTTCACGTAAGGCTGCGGAAATTCCGTCGCCCGTTCGGCAAACAGGAACGGCAGCAGCGGCATGATCGAGCGGGCCTGCTGGCCCGCGGTGATGACGATCGGCGTCTGGTTGCGGTAGGCGTTGAAGATGTTGCCGAGCGCATTGCCGACGCCGGCGGCCGAATGCAGGTTGACGAAGCCGGCGTTACGCGTCGCCTGCGCATAGCCGTCGGCCATGCCGACCACGGAGGCTTCGTGCAGCCCAAGCACGTAATCGATGTCGTCAGGCCAGTCGCTCAGGAACGGCAATTCGGTCGAGCCGGGATTGCCGAACACTTTCTTGACGCCGAACGCGCGGAGCAGGTTGAAGGTGGCGTCCTTGACGGTGGTGGATTTGGTTTCGGTCTTGGTGGGCTTGCGGGACGACATCCGTGACTCCCAGAGCTAACTGCAGACTCCGTCATTGCCTGTGACAAACGCGAAGCGTTTGCACAAGGGAGCAAAGCGACGAAGCAATCCATACTTCCTGCATGGAGGTATGGATTGCTTCGCTTACGCTCGCAATGACGTCAAATCAACTTCACCACGTGGCCGTACCCTTCATCGTCGGCTGGCCGTCCGAATTGGCGGTCCACAGTTCCGTGCCGGTGCCGGTGTCGTTGGCATTGACCGAGAACTCGCTGCCTTCGAACAGCGGCTGCACGCCGCGGTAGCCTAGTTTCTTCGGCGCCGCGCCGCCGTGCAGTTTGGCCGCGAACTCCACGATCAGGGCCGCCTGCAGCGGGCCGTGGAACACCAGCCCCGGATAGCCCTCGACCTTGGTGACGTAGTCGCGGTCGTAATGGATGCGGTGGCCGTTGAAGGTCAGCGCCGAGTAGCGGAACAGCAGCACGGGGTCGGCCATGTGGCTTTCGCGGTGCTTTGCGACCGGTGGCGGCGGGGGCGCCTTGGCAGGGGCGGCCGGCGCCGCGCCCGACAGGTCGCGGTAGACGATGTCCTGGCGCTCGCGGATCGCCACCCCGCGCGGCGTCGTGATGGTGTGCTCGACCGCGACAAAACATAACGCGCCGGTGCTGCCGGTCTTCATCGTCACGTCGGCAATACGCGACGTACGCTTTGCCTCATCGCCGACGCGCAACGCATCAAGGAATTCGAGCTCGCCGCCGGCCCACATCCGGCGCGGCAGCGGCACCGGCGGCAGGAAACCGCCGCGGGTCGGATGGCCGTCGGGGCCGAGCATCGACATCGGAAACACCGGCTGCGCCAGGCACCAATGCGTGGTCCAGGGCGCGGCGTCGCCGGTCCTGGGCTCGCCGATCTCCTGGAACAGTGTCGCGCGCAAACCCTTCACGAGTTGCGCGGTGACGATGTCGGAGGCCTCGGTGGTCTTTCCGATCCAGCCGCGCAAATGGTCGAGGTCGAGTTTTTCCGTCATGACGATTTTGCCCGTGCAGAAGCCTTGGGGAGTTCGACGTGCTCGCCGATCGCAGGGACCGCGCCGTAACGCCTGTTCTCGCCGACGAAGATCGCAGCCGGCGCGGCGTAGCTGACCTTGCCCTTCGGCGTATCGACCTCGATGCGGCGCAGATGCGGATGGGTGGCAAGATCGGCCATGGTGTTGACCTCGGCAAACGCGATATCGGCGTTCGCGAGCCGCTTCAGCAGATCGACACGATCCATCGTGGCAAAGCTGTCGGCCACGATCTTGTCGGTCACAGTGCGATTCCTGACGCGCTCGACCATGTTAGCCAGGCGGGGATCATTGGGCAGATCGGGTTGATCCAGCACCTCGGCGCAGAGCTTCTTCCACTCGCGCTCGCTCTGGATCGAGATCAGGATGCCCTTGCCGTCTTTGGACTGGAATACGCCGTAGGGCGCAATGGACGGATGCGCCAGCGCCATCCGCTTCGGCGGGTTGCCGGCTTCCGAATTGATCAGCGGCACCGCCATCCAGTCGGCCATCACGTCGAACATCGAGATCCGGATATCGGCGCCCTTTCCGGTTCGGCCGCGTGCGATCAGCGCTTCAAGGATCGAGGCATGCGCGGTGGCGCCGGTTGCGATATCGACGACGGAAATGCCGACGCGGGACGGGCCTTCCGGCCCGCCGGTAATCGAGGCGAGGCCGCTCTCGGCCTGGATCAGGAGATCATAGGCCTTGCGGTCGGCATAGGGGCCGTCGTCGCCATAGCCTGAAATGGTGCAGCAGATCAGCGCCGGATAATCCTTGCGCAAACGCTGCAGCGAGAAGCCGAGCTTGTCCATCGAGCCGGGTTTCAGGTTTTGCAGCAGCACGTCGGCGCTGGCGATCAGCTCTTCCATCGCCACGCGGCCCTCTTTGGTGGCGAGGTCGACGACCACGGAATTCTTGCCGCGGTTGAGCCAGACGAAATAGCTGCTCTGTCCCTTCGCCGCGGCGTCATAGCCGCGCGCAAAATCACCCTCGGGGCGCTCCACCTTGATGACATGGGCGCCGGCATCCGCCAGCCGTGAGCTGCAAAACGGCGCAGCGACCGCCTGTTCGACGGCGACGACGATCAATCCTTCAAGCGGCAGCATTATTTGTTCTCAGTAGGAGCGGGGCATGCCGAGCACATGCTCGGACACGAACGACAGAATGAGATTGGTCGAAATCGGCGCGACCTGATAGAGCCGCGTCTCGCGGAACTTGCGCTCGACGTCGTATTCCTCGGCGAAGGCAAAGCCGCCATGGGTCTGCACGCAGGCATTGGCGGCTTCCCAGGAGGCGTCGGCTGCCAGCATCTTGGCCATGTTGGCTTCGGCGCCGCAATCGAGCCCGGCTTCATATTTGCGGGTGGCTTCCTTCACCATCAGCTCGGCCGCGCGCATCTGCGCATAGGCCTTGGCGATCGGGAACTGGACGCCCTGGTTCTGGCCGATCGGACGGCCGAACACCACGCGCTCCTTGGCATAGGCAGTGGCTTTGGCGATGAACCATTTGGCGTCGCCGATGCATTCGGACGCAATCAGGATACGCTCGGCGTTCATGCCTGACAGGATGTAGCGGAATCCCTTGCCTTCCTCGCCGATCAGATTTTCGGCGGGCACCCGCATGTCCGTGAAGAACACTTCCGTGGTGGCGTGGTTCATCATGGTGCGGATCGGGCGGATTTCCAGGCCGTTGCCTTTCGCTTCGCGCATGTCGACGATGAACACCGACAGACCATCGGTGCGCTTCTTGGCGTCTTCCTTCGGCGTGGTGCGCGCCAGGAGGATCATCAGGTCGGAATATTCGGCGCGGCTGGTCCAGATCTTCTGGCCGTTGACGACGTAGCCATTGTCGCCGTCGCGTTTGGCAAAGGTCTTCAGCGAGGAGGTATCGGTGCCGCTGGTGGGCTCGGTGACACCGAAGGCCTGCAGCCGCAATTCGCCGCTGGCGATCTTGGGCAGCCATTTTGCCTTCTGCTCGTCGCTGCCGTGCCGCAGCAGCGTGCCCATCGTGTACATCTGGGCGTGGCAGCCGCCGCCATTGCAGCCGGCGCGCTGGATCTCTTCGAGAATCGCGGCCGCCGCCGACAGCTTTAGCCCGGCGCCGTTATATTCCTCGGGGATCAGCACCGAGAGATAGCCCGCCTGCGTCAGCGCATCGACGAATTCGCTCGGATATTTCATCTCGCGGTCGAGCTTGCGCCAGTATTCGCCGGGGTATTGGGCGCAGAGTTTCGCGACCGCGTTGCGGATGTCGGCGTATTCGTCTTGCTGTTCGAGTGCGGTCATTTGGAGTGCCGTCGTTGTGATTGGGGATGGGCGTGGAGTTGTGAAACCACCGGTAAGTCCCTATGCTCGATTGTTATAGCGTATTAACCCGCATTCCAAGATTGGCAAGCATGGATTTCCGACAGCTGAGGACGTTCAGTTGCGTGGCCGAACTCGGAAGCCTCAGCAAGGCCTCCGACACGTTGCGGGTCGCGCAGCCGGCGCTCAGCCGCCAGATCAAGCTGCTCGAACACGAGCTGCGCGCCGAGCTGTTTACCCGCAACGGCCGCGGCATGGTGCTGACCGAGGCCGGCCGCCTGCTGCTGGCGCGGACCGCCGGCATCGTCCGGCAAATCGACCAAATTCGCGACGATATCCAGTCCTCCGGCGGCCCGCCGTCGGGACGGGTGGTGCTGGGTCTGGTTCCAACGGTGAGCTGCGTGATCTCGGCGCGGCTGGCGCGGCGCACCGTCGAAAGCTACCCGGGCATCTCGCTCTGCATCGTCGAGAGCTACAGCGGGCATTTGATCGAGTGGTTGCATCGCGGCCAGATGGATCTGGCCGTGATCTACGGACCGTCGGCCGATCTGCACCTCACCGTGCAACACCTCGGCCGTGACAAGATCGTCGCGGTCGGCCCGCGCGGTTGCGGGCTGACGAAGAAGAAGCAGGTCGATATCGACTGGCTGCTGCGGCAGCGGCTGGTGTTGCCCAGTCATTCGCACGGGCTCCGGACGCTGATCGAGCATGCAGCGGCAAAGAAGAAGCTGAAGCTCGATGTCCAGGTCGAGGCGGATTCCTTTCGCGTCCTCACCAGCCTGGTCGAGGAGGGGCTCGGATATGCGCTGCTGCCGCCGTCCTCGCTGCGCGCGGAAGTCGCCGACGGCCGGCTGGAAGTCGCCACGATTTCAAAACCGGCGCCGATGCGCGAACTCACCATCGCGTCCCCCATCGAGCATCCCGGGTCGACCGCCATCACGCTCGTCACTGATCTGCTCCGCAAGGAGGTCGACGCCTGCCGCAAGGAAGGCCTCTGGGATATCCAGGTCGGCTGAGGCGATTACGTAACCGCAAACCCCAGATTTTCCCGGAACCGGTTCTTCAAAAACACGCCGTCGCGCGGCGGCAGCGCGCGGTCGACATGGCCGGTGGCGATGCGAATCCGCGCCAGCCGCGGCCCGGCGTCGAGGCGCTGCAGCGTCGGCCGATAATCGTTGACGCCGTTGATGTCGGTGATCTCGGTGACCGAGCGAAAGCCAGCGCCTGTCGCGATCACATCAAGCTGCGCGCCGAGACCGGAATGGCTGACCTGCATGCCGGTCTCGCCGAAATGGCCGTTGTCGAGAATGACGATGGTCAGATTGCCCGGCGTCTTGGTCGCGATCGTCAGCAGGCTGCCGATGCCCATCAACTGCTCGCCGTCGCCGGTGATGACGGCGACCGGCCGCTTCGGTTGCGCCAGCGCAAGGCCGAGGCCGACCATGCCGGCGCCGCCCATCGCGCCCCACAAATAGAAATTACCGGGATGCTCGCCGGCGTCGAAAACGTCATAGGACGCCGAGCCGAGCCCGGTCACCACAAGCAGGTCCTTGCGATCGGCGAGCAGCGCCTTCACCGCCTCGCGGCGGCCAAGCGTGAAATTCTGGACCATCACTTCGTCTCCGTCCATTTCTTGCGGCCCAGCATGCGCTGCGAGATAAGCACCGCGATCTGCTGGTCGCTCTCGAACGCCAGTGAACAGGCGGCCGAAATAACCTCTTCTGCGTCTTCAGGCCGTTCGAGCCTGAACACGGTGATGCCCATGATCTCGAACGCCTGCGGCGTCGCTTTCCCCATCGGGATTTGCCACGGATTGAATTCGGCCCATTCGCCGCGCATCGTCACCAATGTCAGGAACGGCAGGCGACAGCTCGCGGCCAGCGAAAACATGTTCACGCAATTGCCGACGCCGCTCGACTGCATCAACAGCACCGAGCGATCGCCCCCGAGCCAGGCGCCGGCGGACAGCGCGACGCCTTCCTCTTCGGTGGTCAGCACGGTGGTCTGGATCGCTGGATCGGCGTACGACAGCTCGATCAGGCGGGAGTGGCCGGCATCCGGAACATAGGAGATTTGCGAGACGCCATGCGCTTTCAGCGTCTTGTAGATCTGCGCCGGCCAGCTTAGGCCGGACTGGGTATCGTCTTTGGCGTCATCCCTGACAGCAACATCGTTCATGGCAGCCTCGGTTCCGGGTCACGTCTCCTGCGTGACCACGGCCAAGGTTTAGCCCAGAAGACCGCAGTGCGGCCTTCTCATCTGGTTCAAGCTGCCATGCCGCGATGTTATAGGGGCGCCGGTAAAGCCTTTGGCGTTGATAGCTTCGGCGCGATCAGGCGAATTGAGCTCGCTCAGGAAATCCGCACCGGCAGCGATTCGATGCCGCGCACGAAACTGGAATAGACCCGCTTCGGCTCGCCGACCACCTCGATGCGATCGAACCGCTTCAGCATTTCCTGCCACACGATTTTCAGCTGCAACTCGGCCAGGCGCATGCCGACGCAGCGGTGGATACCGAAGCCGAACGAAAGGTGGGTGCGGGGCCGGGCGCGGTCGATGATGAATTCGTCGGGCTTCTCGATACCCTCCTCGTCGCGGTTGCCGGAGACGTACCACATCACGACGCGATCGCCCTTTGCGATCTTCTTGCCGCCGATCTCGGTATCGACCAGCGCGGTGCGGCGCATATGCGCCAAGGGAGTCTGCCAGCGGATCACTTCCGGCACCATGGAATCGATCAGCGCCGGATTGTCGCGCAGCTTCTGGTACTGCTCGGGATGCTCGTTCAGCGCCAGCACCGAGCCGCTCATGGTGTTGCGGGTGGTGTCGTTGCCGCCGACGATCAACAGGATGATGTTGCCCATCAGGTTATCAGGGTCCATGTGCCGCGTCGCGTCGCTATGGGCCATCATGGACAGCAGGTCGTTGCGCGGCTCGCTGTTGACGCGCTCATTCCAGAGCTTTGAGAAATAGGCGTAGCACTCGTCCATTTCCTGGCGTCGCTGCTCGGGCGATTCCACGACGCCGCTCTTGGGCAGCGCGGTCGAGACGTCGGACCAGCGCGTCAGCTTGCGCCGCTCTTCCCAGGGGAAGTCGAACAGGGTCGCCAGCATCTGGGTCGTCAGTTCGATCGACACCCGATCGACGAAGTTGAAGGTCTCGTTGCGCGGCAGATCGTCGAGCACCTTGCAGGCGCGCTCGCGGATCAGTTTTGCCAGCTCGTCCAGATGCGTCGGCGTGAACATCGGCGACACCGTCTTGCGCTGCGAGGAGTGCCGCGGCTGGTCCATCGCGATGAAGCTCGGATAGTCATAGCCGGGCGGTACGTCGCGGATCGAAATGCCGCCGAGTGTCGAGTCGGAGGAGAAGATGCCGTGGTTGGTGTCGACATGCATGATGTCGTTGTATTTGGTCACCGACCAATAGGGTTCGATCGGCGCGTTGGTGCAGTAGTGCACCGGCTCTTCCTTGCGCAGCCGTTCGAACCACGGCCATAGCGTATCGTTCTGGAACAGCTTTGGCGCACCGGGGTGAAAATCCTTCAGCGGCGTCGAGTAGGCCTCTTCGCGCGCGGCGCGCAGAAGCTCTTGTCTGTCGGCTCGGATCGCGGCCTGGACGTTCATCGTCGTTCATCCCCGGGTACAGGAAACGTTGAAGGAATGTATTAGACTATAACTTATAGGCCTTCTAAGGGCAAAGCCCGTGCAGGTAGTTGCGGAACTGGCTGCCTAGTTCGAGATGCGCGCGGGCAGGGTCTCGTAACCCTTGACAAAGCTTGAATAAACCCGCTTCGGCTCATCCATCACCTCGATCTTGTCGAAGCGCTTGAGGATCTCTTCCCAGATAATCTTCAATTGCAGTTCCGCCAGCCGCAAGCCGACGCAGCGGTGGATGCCGAAGCCGAAGGAGATGTGGGTGCGCGGCCGGGCGCGGTCGATGATGAACTCGTAAGGGCGTTCGATGATCTCTTCGTCACGGTTGCCCGAGACGTACCACATCACGACCTTGTCGCCCTTTTTGATCTGCTTGCCGCGGAACTCGATATCCTCGAGCGCGGTGCGCCGCATATGCGCCAGCGGCGTCTGCCAGCGGATCACCTCGGGAACGAAACTGTCGATCAGCGCGGGATTGTCGCGCAGCTTGCTGTACTGATCCGGATTTTTGCTCAGCGCATAGATGCTGCCCGACAGCGTGTTGCGGGTGGTGTCGTTGCCGCCGACGATCAAGAGGATCAGGTTGCCGAGGAAATTCTTCGGGTCCATGTCGCGGGTGGCTTCGCTGTGCGCCATCATCGACAGCAGATCGCTCTTCGGCGGCTGGTTGATCCGGTCTTTCCAGAGCGTGGCGAAATAGGTCGCGCATTCCAGAAGCTCGGCCTGCCGTGCCTCTTCGGTCGGGACGAGGCCGCCGGGCCCGGGAATCGTCGTCGCAATGTCGGACCAGCGCGTCAGCTTGCGGCGATCCTCCCAGGGGAAGTCGAACAGCACCGCGAGCATCTGCGTGGTGAGCTCGATCGAGACCCGGTCGACCCAGTCGAACACTTCGCCGCGCGGCAGATTGTCGAGGCATTCGGCCGACCGCTTGCGGATGTTGATCGCGAGCTGGTCGAGATGGGTCGGCGTGAACATCGGCGCCACGGTCTTGCGCTGCGCCGAGTGGCGCGGCTGGTCCATGGCGATGAAGCTTTCGCGGCGCAGATCGGTCGCGACGTCGCGGATGGTGATGCCGCCAAGGTATGCCGCCGACGAGAACACCGCGTGGTTGGTCTCGATGTCCATGATGTCGTTGTATTTGGTGATCGACCAATACGGCCCGAACATGCTGTCCTTGCAGTAATGCACCGGCGCTTCCCGGCGCAGCCGGTCGAAATACGGCCAGAACGTATCGGTCTTGAACAGTTCGGGATCGCCGGGGTCGAACTCGGCCAGCGGCAGCGAATAAGCGCGCTCGCGTGCGGCCTTTTGCCGGGAGTCCAGTTCAATGGAATCCTGGGTGAGTTCGATGGTTCCCTGCATGGAGCGGCTCCCTGATTGTTTTCCGCGCGCCGGGATTCGCCCGGTGGCGGTATTTTGGGGTGATTACAGCCGTTCGTACGTGCCGGGGCAAGGGACAGTTTTGATGCTTCGGCCGCATTGAACTTTACCCCCGGCCGGGGCCGATACGGAGCCGTATCATTCCTCGTGACAAGCGCGCCTGCAGGGGTTAAGGCTTATCCCAACAACGATATTTCGCCGGAGGTCGCCCGACCATGATTCCCAATGCGTACCGGATGTTCAATTTCGATCTCGGTGAAACCGCGGATGCCATTCGCGAAACCGTGTTTGCCTTTTCGAGCAAGGAGATCGCGCCGCGCGCGGCCGAAATCGACAAGAGCAACCAGTTTCCAAGGGATCTCTGGCCCAAGATCGGCGCGCTCGGCCTGCACGGCATTACCGTCGAGGAGGAATATGGCGGCACCGGGCTCGGCTATCTCGAGCATTGTATTGCGGTCGAGGAAATGTCGCGGGCATCAGCGGCGGTCGGGCTTTCGTACGGCGCGCATTCCAACCTCTGCGTCAACCAGATCCGCCGCAACGGCAACGACGCGCAGAAGCGCAAATATCTGCCGAAGCTGATCTCGGGCGAACATGTCGGATCATTGGCGATGTCGGAGCCGGATTCCGGCTCCGACGTGGTGTCGATGAAGACGCGCGCGGACAAGAAGGGCGATCGCTTCGTGCTGACCGGCAGCAAGATGTGGATTACCAACGGCCCGGTCGCCGATACGCTGGTGGTCTATGCCCGAACCGACGCCAATGCCGGCCCGCGCGGCATTACGGCGTTCATCATCGAGAAGGGCATGAAGGGATTTTCCACCGCGCAAAAGCTCGACAAGCTCGGCATGCGCGGCTCCGATACCTGCGAACTGGTGTTCGACAATTGCGAAGTGCCGGAAGAGAACGTGCTCAGCGAAGTCGGCCGCGGCGTCAACGTCCTGATGTCGGGCCTCGATTATGAACGCGCGGTGCTGGCCGCAGGTCCGATCGGCATCATGCAGGCCTGCATGGACGTGGTGCTGCCTTACGTGCATGAGCGCAAGCAGTTCGGCCAGCCGATCGGCACCTTCCAGCTTGTGCAGGGCAAGATCGCCGACATGTACACCACGATGAACGCCTCGCGCGCTTATGTGTATGCGGTGGCGAAAGCCTGCGACCGCGGCGAGACCACGCGCGAGGACGCCGCCGGCGCCATCCTCTATGCCGCCGAGAAGGCGACGCAATGCGCGCTCGACGCCATCCAGCTGCTCGGCGGCAATGGCTACATCAACGATTACCCGACCGGCAGGCTGTTGCGCGACGCCAAGCTCTACGAGATCGGCGCTGGAACCAGCGAAATCCGGCGTATGCTGATCGGGCGGGAGCTGTTCGACAAGTCGGCGTAAGTGAACCGGATCACACTCCAGTCGACAAATTGGTGTAAACCCGATTTGTTGCCCGCTGCCTCGGAGCTGCCCTGGAGTTGACCCGTGAACGAGATGAGTTGGACCCCGCTCGGGCCGCCATCGCTGCCGAAACCGCCGCCGATGCCGGTGGGGTTTTCCGGCAAGCGTGATGAATTCTTTCAACTGGTGAAGCGCGGCGCCGGGCTGGAATTGGTCACGCTCGGCTTCTACCGCTTCTGGCTCACCACCGACATCCGCCGCCATCTCTGGAGCAATACCCAGATCGACGGCGACGGCGCCGAATATACCGGGCGGGGCCGGGAATTGCTGATCGGGTTCCTGGTTGCCCTCGCGATCCTGGTGCCGATCTATCTGGCCTACTTTCTCGCCGGCCTCGAAGCCGAGCATTACAAGGCGTTCGCCAGCATTCCGCTGGTCGCCTTCTTCTATCTGTTCGGGCAGTTCGCGATCTTTCGCGCCCGCCGCTATCGCCTGACGCGCACGGTGTGGCGCGGCGTTCGGTTCTGGATGAGTGGTTCGGGCTGGATCTATGCCTTGCAGGCGTCGCTGTGGGGCCTGCTATCAATGGCGACCCTTGGCCTGGCGCTGCCCTGGCGCACGGCGGCGCTCGAGCGCTACAAGATGCGCCATTCATACTACGGCGATCTGCAGGGGAAGTTCGAGGGAAGCGGCTGGGAATTCTTCAAGCGCGGCTGGTGGCTGTGGTTGCTCGCGCCGATGGCATTCCTGATGCCGCTGTTCGCACCCTTCATCTACGGCGCGTTCAAGGCGGTCGAATGGCGCTGGTGGCTGTCCGGCATCCGGATCGGCGGCGTGCGCCTGGAATCGGAATTGCCGCGCAGCCGGCTGATCGGCCTGTACTGGAAGGTGGTCGGCTGGATCGTCGTGCTGGGTCTGGTTTTCTCGGTCTACCTCGCAGCTGCCACGGCGCTGGTTGCCAGCATGAGTGGCGAGGGAATTGGCGAGTTCTTCAAGTCGCAGGAAGCTTCTCAGAGCATCCTGTTGCTGGTGCTCGCAGGCTTCGGCTACCTGGTGTTCGCACTGGCGCTCAACGTCGTGATCCGCGTCTATCTGATGCGCGATCTCTGGGTGCGGGTGTTGGAATCGATCAACATCCACGGCATCGAGGCGGCCGCCAATGTTTCGGCAAGGGGTGAACTGGCCAATGCGCTTGGTGAAGGTTTTGCCGATGGCCTTGACGTGGCGGGCTTCTAGCTGATGACCGGTACCATCACGGATAGCGACGCTCCCGGTACCCCGAAATCGCCGCCTAGCGGTTCGGCGATCTATTTCGACGGCAAGTCGAACCAGCGTCGCCCGGTCACGCTGCACTTTGCTGACCGGCTTGAAATCCGCGACGGTGAAGCGACCGTTGCGACATGGGCCTATGCCGACATCCGCCGTGCCGACGGTCCCTCCGGCATGCTGCGCCTCAGTGCTCTGACCGCACCGGCGCTGGCGCGCCTGGAGGTTCGCGATGCCGCGGTCGCGGCCGACCTGGTCTCGCGCTGCGCAACTCTGGACGAGAACACGCCGGGCCGCCGCGGTGTCGCCGCGATCGTCGGCTGGTCGCTCGCCGCGACGGTTTCGATCATCGCGGTGGTATTGTTCGGCGTCCCGCTCGCCGCCGATCGCTTGGCGCCGCTGGTGCCGGAGGCCTTCGAACGGCGGCTCGGTGAGGCGGCCGAAAGTCAGGTCAAGACGATCTTCGACGCCAAGGTCTGCGACAATGCGGCCGGACAAAAAGCCTTCGTCAAGCTCATGACCGCGATACGTGAATCCGCCGGGATGGATACGTCGGTTCAGTCCAGCGTGCTGTCGTCGTCGGTGCCCAATGCCTTCGCGCTGCCGGGCGGCAGGGTTTACATGTTCAACGGCTTGCTGGCGAAGGCCGAGAACGCCGACGAGATCGCAGGCGTGCTGGCGCACGAACTCGGCCACCACAAGCATCGCGACAACATGCGGGGATTGATCCGCGACGGCGGCACAGCGTTTCTGGTCGGGTTGTTGTTCGGCGACATCACGGGCTCCAGCGCGCTGATCTTTGCTTCAAAGACGCTGGTCACCTCGTCCCATTCGCGCGAGGCCGAGCAGGATGCCGACGGCTTCTCGATCGACGTCATGCACCGGCTGGGCCGGCCGACCAAGCCGATGGGCGAACTGCTCGTCCGCGTCACCGGCAAGGGAGGCAAGGGCCTCTCCATCATCTCCAGCCATCCGATGAGCGAGGATCGGCTGGCGCGGATGACCCGGGAAGACCGGCCGGCCAGCAAACCGCCGCTGCTGACGCCGGAGGAATGGCAAGCGCTGAGATCGATCTGCGATTCCGACGGCAAGATCTGACGGCCAATTCGGCGGGTCTGGTTATCGTCGCGCGCTTTTGCGCGACCGTGGCGCGGCCTCCGGCGCGGGCAGGGCAACGGTCGGCTTCAAATCCCACACCGCCTGCATGGCCGAGAACGCGTGCGAGATCACCGGTTCGTGCCGCCGCGATGTCAGGCAGGCAAAGCTGAGGTCGCAGGTCACCGTCACCTTGTCGGCGATCACGAAGTTCCGCTTGCGGGTGATGCGATCGAGGGTGCAGTCGCGCGCGAGGCTGAGGCAGATGCCGGATTCGACGAAGTCGATCATGGCCTCTTCCTGGTCGGCATAGGCCACGCGCTTCGGCAGCGAGCCCATGGGACGGAAGATATTGTCGAGCAGGCGCCGATGCGCCGAGTGCGGCGGCGTTGCGAGCCACGGCAGGCCGATCAGGTCGGGCCAGTCCTTGCCGATCACCCGGTCGCTCCATTCCGCCGGGGCAATCACCCGGTACGGGTAGCTCATCAGCGGCGCGAGCTGGTACTTTCCGTCGTCGATGTGGCGCTCGGAGAAGCTCGGGAACGGCGGGGATTCGGCAGGCGTCGCGTCGACAAAATATCCGACGTCGAGGTCGCCTCTGCCGATCTGCGCCAGCACGTCGTCGCTCATGCCGTAGCGCAGGAAGACTTCGGTCTGTTTCAAGGACGTGGCGAGGCTCCGCACGAAAGGTCCGAGCCGGATGAACTCGGGATCCAGGATCGTGCCGACCCGAAGCGATCCCCGTACCGACTCGCGCAGGGAATCCGCCATCGTCTTGAAGTCCGACGAGGCCGATATCGCCTTGTGCGCCAGCGGCAACAGGGCGGCGCCGGCTTCGGTCAGGGTAAAGCCGCCCGGTGTTCGGTTGAAAAGCAGCAGGCCGGTACTTTCCTCCAGCCCTTTTAGCTGCAAACTGACGGCCGGCTGGGTCAGGTTCAGCAAGCTGGCCGCGCGCGACACAACGCCCTCGCGCGCCACGGTGATGAAGCAGCGCAGGGCCTGGGTACGGGGGAGGTCATTCATTTGAAAAGCTTATACACGATTTCCTTTATCTCATTAGACAAGATTTGCTCCTGCAAGTCACAAGTTTTCGAAGGCGAAACCCTGCGTTGTCACCGGCCGGAACCTGGATCATGGCGCTTGCCGGCAATTGCGGGGGACAGAATGAAGAAACTCGCTGAAATGATGTGGTGGCCCTGGTTGCGCCGTTGTGCCGATTCCGCCCGAAGTGGCGCAGTCGCCGCCTTTGCTGTCCTCCTGGCAGGCGTATGTTCGCCGGCGTCGGCCGACGGCTATCCCGAACGGCCGGTTCAGCTGGTAGTGCCCGCCGGGCCAGGCAGCAGCACCGACACCATCATGCGGTCGCTGGCCCAGGTCGCAGCGCCGATGCTCGGCCAGCCGATCGTGATCCTGAACAAGCCCGGCGCCAGCGGCACCATCGGCGTCGGCTTTGTGACGAAGTCCGAGCCGGACGGCTACACCATCGGCGGGGTGCCGAGTGGCGCCATCACCATGGCCCCGCATGTCGCTGCGCAAAGCTTCCAGCAGGCCGACTACCGCATTGTTGCGATGATCACGCAGGCCGCCGGCGTGCTCTGCGTCCACCCGGATTTTCCGGCGAAGAACGCAAGCGAGTTCCTCGCCGAGCTAAAGAACAACCCCGACAAATATACCTATGGTTCGGACGGCGTCGGCGCCTTCGTGCAGTTTTCGACCGCACGGATTTTTCAACCCCAGGGCATCCGCCAGCGGATCATCCCCTTCACCGGCGCCGACCAGACGGTAACGGCCTTCCTTGCGCGCACCATCGACATCTATGGCGGCGCCATCGCCTCGATCGCGCAATTTGTCGCCGAAGGAAAAGCAAAGTGCCTGCTGCTGACCACGGCGCGGCGCTTTCCGACGCTGCCCGACGTCGAGAGCCTTGATGACGTCAAGATGGCGCCATCCCAGACATTGCTGTGGCGCGCGGTCATCGCGCCGCGCGACATCCCGCAGGACCGCTTTGAAAAGCTGCGCGACGTTCTGACCCGGGCGGCGCAAAGCCCCGAATTCAAGGCGATGGCGGCCAAGCGCGGCGAGGAGGTCTGGACGATCAGCGCCGAAGACGCCGCCAAATACGCGCAAAGCGAATTCGTCCAGATGGAGCAGCTCGCCAGAGAGCTGCGCCTGAAACCGAACTGACGGGAGCGCCGCCATGCCGACCGTCAGAGCCGGCGACGGGACACCGTTGCACTACGCGGTTCACGACTACACCGACCGCTGGCGCAAGGCAGAGACCATCATCCTGATCCACGGCTTCGCCCGCTCGGGCGAGTTCTGGTTCAACATGGTGCCGTATCTGGCGCGGTTCTACCGCGTGATCTGTCCGGACTTGCGCGGGCTCGGACAATCGACGCCGCTGAACGATCCGGCGCACGCGCTCGCGCTCGCTGCCTACATCCGGGACATCGAGGCGGTGGCCGATCACGCGGGCGCTTCGAATTTCCATCTGGTCGGCGAGGCGATCGGCGGCGCCATCACGCTGATTTTCGCCGCCGAGCGGCCGCAGCGCCTGCGTACGCTGTCGGTGCTGGCGCCGGCGGTGTGGGCCAATGACTGGATCCGCAACGCCTATGCGGTCGGCTTTCCAAGCTGGGTCGAGGCCATCAGGGCGCTCGGCGTCGAGGGCTGGGTGCGCAAGTCGAACACGCTGGCGCGGTTTCCCGCCGGTTTCGATCCCGCCTTCATGGATTGGTACGCCCGGGAAGTCGGGAAGGCCGACGTCGAAATCGTCGCGGCGATGGTCGAGTTCGCCGGCTCCGTCGACGCCAGACCTTACCTGCAGAAGATCACGGCTCCGACGCTCGCACTCTATCCGACCGGCAGCAATATCTCCTCATCCGATCAGGAAGCCGCGCTGCGCGACAACATCGCCTCGGTGCGCGTGACGCATCTGGGCACACCCTACGCGATGCTCGGGATGCTGCAGCCGCGGGCCTGCGCCGAACACATCCTGAGTTTTGCGGCAGATCATGACGGGATCGTTTGCCGGGAATAGCAGTTTCGCCAAGGAAACCGTTCGAACTGAACGAGGACCGGAGGCAGTGCCGCAACGAGGTCGCGGTGAACGGGCTAGCCCGTATTCCTGACCGCGTCAGCAAGCATCGCGTAAAGCTGGCTCTTGCTGAATTCCTTGGGTTGTCTCCCTACTGTCTTCCGCGACACCTTCTTTGCCACCGGGCGGGCACAGGCGGCCAATAACGCCGGCCTTCGTTTCGGGACCGGCCTTATCTTGGGTTTTGCCGTTGGCGACTTGTGACCACGCTTCAGGCCCAAACGAGTTAGCCTGCCGCAGACCGCGTTACGGCTACACTCGAGATGACGCGCGATCTGGCTGGCGCTCTGTCCAGCGGCCCAGAGTTTTTTGAGCAGTGCTACGTCTTTCGCATCCCAACTCATGGGAGATACTCTACGCCGGCTGCCAGCGACAGGCCAGTCTAGTCGTCGTCCGGCTCGCGCACGACCGCCGGTTCGTCGGCATTGTCCTCTTCCTCTTCGTCCTCTTCGTCCTCTTCGTCTTCATCAGGATCTCGGGGCGGCACCGCGCTGTCCATGGTCACGAAGGGACTGCAGTGGATCAACCTGGTGGAAAGCTCCTCTGGGATCTGTTGCTTCATATTGTTGCTCCTCGGTGCGGGCCCCAGGGATTATGCCCCCTCTGCTCAGTTTCCGAATGAGGGTTTGCGCCAACACACCGTCTGCGGGCGCGGACATTCGTTTCGAGTTGCATTGGCGATCAGCCCACGCTCGGCCTGACAAGGCCGCACCACGCTCATAGCCGCCGACATCTTGTTGGCTTCGTGGTGCAAGCGGCACCGTGCATCCCGGAATTTGGTAGTCAAGCTTAGCCGATCTCACGCCCCGAATCGATCCCTACTCCGTAGTAATCGGCTCGGCCCGCCGATCTGAATTTCTGAGTAAGCTCACCTGCCCGCTGGAAGGCCTTCGTCGTATCGCTCGCCGTGAGCGCCACGGTAGTTGTTATGTCCGAAAGGCTTCCGCCAGCCGCGGCGGCGAGCACCGCTGAAATCATCGTGGGCTCATCCGGTGCTTCAGCTATGATCAGCCAATCGTAGGGCCCCAAAGTCAGATACCAACTGATCAGCCGACCACCGGCGGCCGCAAACAACTCGGCGACCGCCTCGGAACGGTCCTCCGGTTTCGCAGACATCCCTTTGATGGCCGCGGCGGTGTAACGATCTTGAGAAACGTAAATCGTCATGCTGGTCTCCTCCGCTTTCGCTGGTTACGATCGACGTCGTCCGGCACGCCGCTGCAGTTCTGAGCGCTACCTCAATGCGCGCTGAAGGTGAGGCCGGCGCGCTCGCTCAGGCGCTTGCGCAATGCCGGCCCCATCAGCGCGCCCGGCGTCCAGATGCCACCCTCGCCCTGCACGTCGCGCACGAGACAGAGAGCGCTCTCGGCGATCATCTTGCTGGTCGAGCCGTAGCCCGGATCGCGGTCGCCCGTGACTACCGCTTCGACCCGTCCACCATCCGGCAGCTCGCCCAGGAACAGGATGTCGTAGAGGCCCTTCTCGCGCGCTTCCCGGGTCGGGCCTGCGCCGGGTTTGAGACCGCCGGTCGCGACCAGGGAAATCATCGTGGCGAACGTCTCCGTCGTCACGCGGGCGAGTTCCCCAAATCCCGGCGCGACCATCATCTCGTCGTAAACGAAGTCCTTGCCATAGGGATGACCCAGCAGGAAATTCGTGCGGTGCACGTTCTTGGTGTTGATCGGCGCCATGGGGAACGGCACGAGCAACACGTTCATGCGCGGGTCGAATTCGGGGACGAGGCCCGACGGCTGAGACGGCCCGGTGAACCCCGGCGTCAACGCGAAGGGATCGTTCAGCAGCCGGATCAGGGCCGGGTCGCGCGCGGCGGCGGCCAACGTCGCCCGAGCGCTCGCTGCGGTGCCGCCAGACATGCCGCCTCTCACGTTGCGCAGGCGGGCTTTAACCCGGCGCGCCGGCCGCCCGAATTTCTCGCGCGCCTTCTCCTGCAACGTGAGCACGCCGAGATCGAACGGGATGGAATCGAAGCCGCAGGAAAAGACGATGCGCGCCCCGGTCCGTTTCGCCTCTTCGTGATGGGCGTCGATCATGCGCCGCATCCAGGCAGGTTCGCCGCACAGATCAACGTAGGCCGTGCCCGTGGCCGCGCAGGCCGCCACAAGCTCGGGACCGTGGAGCTGATAAGGCCCGACCGTCGTGATAATCACGGTCGCACGCTCGCACATCGAACGTAGGCTGGCCGGCTCAGCGGCATCCGCCTTCACCAGAGGCAAACTGTCCGGTGCGCCGATGTCGGCACGCACCTTCTGGAGCTTGTCGGTCGAGCGTCCCGCAATCGCCCAGGACGGAGCATCGTCGCCGCGATAGGATGCCGCCAGATATTCGGCGATGAGACGGCCGGTGTAACCCGTCGCACCATAGACGATGAGGTCGAAGTCCCGCTTCACGACGTTGGTCCTCCTGGAGATCCGGGAGAGCTATCTTCTGATCCGTTTGCAATCGCAGGGCACGAGGACGCTCAGCACGAGCAGCAAACCGTCCCATCGCGTTTGACGGAGGATACCACAGTTCCTGCCTTTGGGGGTGCGCAACGTCCGTTGGGGGCAATGCGGAAGTTGGGCCTCGTGACAGGGATGGCCTCTTGCCCTTCAGGAGCAGACATCGATAGGCCATCGCGGCAGATCTGCTTTGTGACCACAAGCAGGCACTGCACCACAGCAAACAACCCCGCTATTCAAGCACCTGGTCGGCGCGGGCGAGCAGCGCTGGAGGCATGATAACGCCAAGCGCCTTCGCGGTCCTCAAATTGATCACTAGCTCGAACCTGGTCGGTTGTTCGATCGGCAGGTCGGCAGGCTTTGCACCCTTGAAAATCTTGTCGACGAAGGCGGCGGATCGACGAAATCCATCTCGTAAATCAATCCCATACGTCAGAAGAAAACCCGTCTCGGCATACTCTCTTGCGGCAGCGACTGCCGGCAGCCGATCTCTGATGGCCATGACGCCAATCTGTCCACGAAAGTTGAAGAGCACGCCATCGCTCAGTACGACGAGCGCCTGCGTGCGCTCCTTCACCATCGTCGCGAACGCTTGTTCGAGTGCGTCCAGCCCGCGTGCTTCAGCCGGGACAAGGGTCAAGCCCAGCGCCGGGGCAGCCTCCTGCATCGACGACAGCCGGGCGGGATTGGGCGAAAAGTCCGGATTCCACAGAACGCCCACGCGCGAGACGTTCGGCAGTGTGTCCTTCACCAACTCGAGCCGCTTGACATGTTGCTCGCCGCCCGTGTCCTGAGCGATCCCGGTCACGTTCCCGCCGGGGCGCGCCAGACTGGCGACAAGCCCGGCACTAACTGGATCGGCACTGCTGGCCACGACGATCGGGATCGTCGTGGTCACCTTCATGACGGCAACCGTATTCGTATTGTTCCCTGCAACGATGACGTCGACACCGAGTCTGACCAGGTCTGTGGCGAGCGCGGATAGCCGTCCCATCTCGCCATCGGCAAAGCGATACTCGATAGCGACATTCTCGCCAACGCGGTAGCCGAGGCTCCGCAGGCCCTCTTCGAACGCCTTCATAAGATGGAGCGAACGTTCCCGGGAGGTGGTTGCGAAGTAACCCACCCGGTAGACCCGCCCTGCGGGCTGCTGCGCGCGCGCGGCCAGCGGCCAAGCTGCCGCCGCACCTCCCAGCAGCGTGATGAACTCGCGTCGACGCATGCATCCCCCAAGAACACATCTCGTCCCGGGCCTAAAGCCTAGCACTTTGCGGATGCGCTGCGAGTGAGAAATGGCGCCCGGCCGATCAGGCTGTCTCAATTGGGGCATTCGCGTCGGTTGGCCACGACCACCGCTCTTCCCCTCGAAGCGGACCTCGCAACGGCGGCGTCGGGAAGGATAGGGAAGCTAACGGAGGTCAACGCCGCGATCGTGATGGATATCACTCCGGCAGATTATTCACCTTGCGCACCCATGCACGGACGTCGGCGAGCACGTCGGGCAATATCGCCCTGACGTCCTGCACGGTCATGCCGGCCTTGATCCGGGGATCGTACAGCAGGTTGAGCAGGTACTGGTCGTAGACGCCGAAATATCCCATCGACACATTGTCGTTGAACATGGTCCAGGGCACGGTCGGGGTGTCGTTGATCGGGCCGAGCGATTGCAGCAATTCCTCATAGGCGCAATCGAAGAAGACGAAGTCGCCATTGTCGACGGTGAGGATCACGTCGGAATGCTCGATCTCGAACTTTTCGTTCTTGCGGAAGCCGCTCAGGCATTGCGGGTCGAGCGAGGAGCGAATCTCGCGCGCCCGTTCGCTGCCGTAGAAGGTTATGATGGTGCGGTTGAGGTCGCGGTCCCGCACCAGTTTGACCAGCACATTGGCATCATCGTTGTTCGCGGCCATCGCGATATCGAGGTGCTGGACCCGTGTGGCGATGTCGGCGACGATCTTCGCGAGCTGGGCCTTGCGGTCGGCGCGGGTGCCGTCGGCGAACACCCGCACCGGTGCCTCGTATTTCCGGATGCGGTCGACGCGGCCGGCAAGGTGATACTCGGCGCCGAAGGCGATCTTGAAGAAGCCTTCGATGATCTCGCTGTCCGTGAAAATCTTCTTCTGGGCGCGCTGACGCTGGGCGACGGAGGGATCCCCGGCCAATGCCGCGGCGGGCAGCAACACTTCGCCGAGGGCTACGGCCGCCAGAGCGGCTGCGAGCATTCGCGGGAATCGAGGCCGGCCAATTGCGCTCATTGTGGCTCGACGCTGCCGCAATCGGCGCGTGCGCGCAAGACTTGTTCACGCCAGGCGAGGCTGGTTCAGGTCAACAAGTCTTGTTCGCGCGTCAACGCAGACGCTGCCGGTTCCCTGACGTTGGGATGCGGCTAGTTCTTGACGATCACCGGGGTGCCGACCGAGACGCGGCTATAGAGATCGGTCACATCGTCGTTGGTCATGCGGAAGCAGCCGGACGATACCGCCTGTCCGATGGTCTCGGGCTCGTTCGATCCGTGGATGCGGTAGAGCGTCGATCCCAGATACATCGCGCGGGCGCCGAGCGGATTGTCGATGCCGCCTTTCATGTGCCGCGGCAGATCGGGCCGCCGCGCCAGCATCTGCGACGGCGGGGTCCAGCTCGGCCATTCCTTTTTCGCCGTGATGCGGTGGGTTCCGCTCCAGCGGAAGCCGTCGCGGCCGACGCCGATGCCGTAACGCAGCGCCTGGCCGTTGCCGACCACGAGATAGAGCCGGCGCTCGGCGGTGTTGATGTAGATCGTGCCCGGGGCATAACCGCCCGAGAAGTTGACCGTCTGCCGCGGGATCGGGCTCGATCCGCCACCTCGGAAATCGGGACCGCCGCCGAAGAGGCCGCGCGAGTCGAAGAAGCCCCCGAAATCCTGGGCTTGCGCGTGACCGACACCGGCCAGCACCGTCAATGCCGCAAATAACAAAGCCAAAACCCGGGTCATTTTCTTCCTCGTGAAAAATCAGAATATGCAGCGAGACAGGCCATAACTGCCGCGATTTCGCAAGCAAAGAGCCCGTGAGCGCGCCATTTTCGGACACGGCGGTTAAAAAAGGCAACACATCGGAGGCGATGGCTGCATTGTCGGCTAAACCTTTGACGAAACGGGTGAACAATGATTGATCTTGAGCCGTCTTGAGAACAATCGCGAACGGGGGCGAGACCATGAACGGTGCGGAAAGTCTGGTGCGGACATTGGTCGCAGGCGGCGTCGACGTCTGCTTCACCAACCCCGGCACGTCGGAGATGCATTTTGTCGCCGCACTGGACCGGGTCGAGGGCATGCGTTGCGTGCTGGGCCTGTTCGAGGGCGTGGTGACGGGGGCCGCCGACGGCTATTTCCGCATGAAGGGCACCCCGGCCTCGACGCTGCTGCATCTTGGCCCCGGGCTCGCCAACGGTCTTGCCAATCTGCACAACGCCAAGAAGGCCAATTCCGGCATCGTCAACATCGTCGGCCAGCATGCCACCTACCACATCGAATACAATGCGCCGCTGACCTCCGATATCGAGGGCCTGGCACGACCGATGTCGTCCTGGGTTCGGACTTCGCCGGACGCGAAATCGGTCGCCCGTGACGGTGCTGCCGCCATCGCCGCGGCGAGCGGTGCGCCGCCGCAGATCGCAACCCTGATCCTGCCGGCCGACACCGCGTGGAACGAAGCCGATGGCGTGGCCGAAGTCCCGCTGGAATCGCAGCGTCAAAGCTACTCCCCGCAGGCCGTCGAGAAGGCGGCAAAGGTGCTGCGCGGAGGCGAACAGACCTTGCTGTTGATGACCGGCAGCGCGGTGACGGAGAAGGGACTGGCGCTGGCCGCGCAAATCGCCGGCAAGACCGGCTGCAGGGTGATGGGCCCGCTGGCCAGTCCACGAATGGCGCGCGGCCGCGGGCGTTTTTCGATCGATCGGGTGCCTTACGTGATCGAAGCGGCGCAAGCGGCGCTGAAGGGTTTTCGGCACATCGTGCTGGTCGAAGCCAACGATCCCGTGGCGTTTTTCGCCTATCCGAACAAGCCCAGCTTGCTGAAGCCTGAGGGCTGCGAGGTCCATCGCATGACGTCGAGCGGGGAGAATTCGGTCGCGGCGCTGGAGGCGCTGGCGTCTGCGCTGGGCGCCAAGCCGGCGGACGTGAAGCCGCAGACCCAGGTCGAACTCGTCAAGCCGACCGGCGCCCTGAGCCATGCGTCAATTGCCCAGGCGATCGCCATGGCTATTCCGGACAATGCTATCGTCGTCGACGAATCCGTCACCACAGGGCGAGCATTCTTTCCGGTGATGGCGGCCGGCGCCCCGCACGACTGGATCCAGAATCTGGGCGGCTCGATCGGATACTCGACGCCGGTCGCGACCGGAGCCGCGATCGCCTGCCCGGACCGCAAGGTGATCTGCATGGTCGGCGACGGCAGCGCGATGTACACGCTGCAATCGCTGTGGACGCAGGCGCGCGAAGGCCTCAACGTCGTCACGATCGTGTTCGCTAATCGCATCTACCAGATATTGCGTGGCGAATTCGACGGCGTCGGCGCCGGCGAGCCGGGACAGCGTGCGCTCGACATGCTCAAGATCGACCGCCCGACAATCGACTTCGTCGCGCTCGGCAAGGGCATGGGCGTGCCCGGCCGGGCGGTCGACAATGTCGACGATTTCGTCAAGGCGCTGGCGGAAGCCGTCGCCGAGCCGGGGCCGCGGTTGATCGAAGTGCAGATGTGACGGCGTAGCCGTCATCCCGGGGCGCGAAGCGAACCTCAGGTGCGCAATTGCGCACCGGGGGATCTCTAGATTCCGGGTTCGATGCTTCGCATCGCCCCGGAATGACGGAAGGTCGGAGGCGACATGCAGACCGAGCTGAACAAGGTCGTCACGGCGCTGTCAGAGTTTTACGCGCACGAGACGTTCCTGCTCGAAAAGGACGTCGGCGAGCGCCCGCTGACGCACCGGCTGGCGGTGCATCTTGAACATCAGTTTGCCGGCTGGCAGGTCGATTGCGACTACGACAGGCTCGGCGAGCGGACGCTGCGGCTGCCGCACGGTTCGATCATCTCGACCGACGACCATCTCGGCAAATCGATCTACCCAGATATCGTCGTGCATCAGCGCGAGATCCCCAATAATCTGCTCACGATCGAGGTCCGGAAATCCGCCAATCACCAGCCGCTGGAACACGACCAGCACAAGCTGCGGGCGCTGACCGATCCGCATCTGTGGTTCGCCTACTGGATCGGCGTGTTCGTGACGCTCGGCAGGAAGCAGGTCGCGATGTCTGAGGTCTATACCGGCGGCGTGATCGATCCGGCTATGTCGATCTGGTTCGCCGAGCGGCTAAAGGATACGGGCTTAAGGGCAGGCTGAGACCTGCGAGGAGAGAGGGAAGTCATTCATGAATTTCAAACGCACGATCCTGACAATCGCCTTTGTCGCGGCAGCTTCGCAGGCCTGGGGGCAGGCCGCGCCCGCGCCGGCGATAGAGCCCATCCTCGCCAATCCCAAGGTCGCCAAGACACTTGAGGACATCAAGGCCGACGATGCGCGAACGCTCGACGAGCAAAAGCGCATCACCGAAATTCCGGCGCCGCCCTTCAAGGAAAAGATCCGTGCCGAATACTACCAGAAGCGGATGCAGGAGCTCGGCTTCAAGGACGCCGCGATCGACAGCGAAGGCAACGTCATCGCGCTGCGCAAGGGGTCCGGCGGCGGCCGTCCGAAACTCGTGGTGTCGGCGCATCTCGACACGGTCTTCCCCGAAGGCACCGACGTCACGGTGAAGGAAAAGGACGGCGCCTTTGTCGCGCCCGGCATCGGCGACGATTCCCGCGGGCTGGCGGCGCTGCTGTCGCTGATCAAGGCCATGAACGCCAACGAGATCGCGACCGTCGGCGACATCATGTTCGTCGGCACCGTCGGCGAGGAGGAACTCGGCAATTTGCGCGGCGTCAAGGCGCTGTTCCGCGATCACAAGGACATCGACGGCTTCATCTCGATCGACGGGCTCGGCATCACCCGCGTCGTCAACCAGGCGACCGGCAGCCATCGCTACGAGTTCATCTTCAAGGGGCCCGGCGGCCACTCGTTCCAGGAGTTTGGCCTGCCGAGCGCGATCCACGCCATGGGCCGCGCGATCGCCAAAATCTCCGAGCTGCAGCCGCCGTCCGATCCCAAGACCACCTTCACCGTCGGCACCGTCGTCGGCGGCACCTCGGTCAACGCCATCGCGGCCGAAGCACGGATGGCGGTCGACATGCGCTCGAATTCGACCGATGAACTGCTCAAGCTCGAGGCGCGCCTGCTCGATCTGGTCAAGGAGGCGGTGGCGGATGAAAACGCGCGCTGGAAGTCCGACAAGCTTGGCGTCGAGGCCAGGATGATCGGCGACCGGCCCGCCGGAATCGTGCCGATGGATTCCCCGATCGTTCAGGCGACGCAGCGCGCGGTCGCCGCCGTCACCCGCGCGCCGCGGGTGACCTTTGCGGGCTCCTCGACCGACTCCAACATCGCGATGTCGCTCGGCATTCCCGCCGTCACCATCGGCGGCGGCGGCGAGGGCGGCAACTGGCACTCGCGCAACGAATGGTACAAGCCGACGGATGCGTATTTCGGCCCGCAAAACGCGCTGCTGACGGTTCTGATGTTGACCGGCCTCGACGGCGTGACCAAGCCGGCGCTGGTGGTGAGGCAGGGGAAGTAGGGGCGAGGTCTTAATCACAGCCGTCATGGCCGGGCATAGCCGTCTGAAGGGCGGCGTCGCTTCGCTCGCCTATGCCACCGGCCATCCACGTCTTCTTGCTTAGGTAAGGCTAAGACGTGGATGCCCGGCACAAGGCCGGGCATGACGAACAGGGTGTTAGTACTATGCCCCGATCACCGGGAACGACAATTCGCAGTCCAGTCCTTCGGGCTTCCACTGCCGCGTGATCCGGCCGCTGAGGGTGCGGACCATGCCGTCGATCGCGTCGACGCCAAATCCTTTCCGCATCGGTTCGGCAATTTGGGGACCGCCGGATTCCGTCCAGCGCAGCTGAAGGCTGTCGGCCTCATCGATCTGCCAGTGGATGTCGATCTTGCCCGCGGGGCCCGACAGCGAGCCGTATTTGGCGGCGTTGGTCGCGAGTTCGTGGATCGCCACCGCGATGGCCTGCGCGAGTGAAGCGGGAAGCCGGACGTCGGTCCCGGTCATGCTGACCCGCGTCGAGCCATAGGGCTTCAATTCTTCCTGAATGATGGTCTGGATGCTGGCGCCGGTCCAGCGCGACACCGAGAACAGCCGTTGCACATTGGCAAGCGCACTCAAGCGCCCCTGGAATGCGGCCTGAAACTCTTCGGCGCTGTCGGCCTTGGTCAGCCGCAGCATGGCCTGGATCACGGCGAGCAGATTGTTCGAGCGATGATCGACTTCGCCGGTCAGCAGCATCATGCGCTCTTCGGCCTGCTTGCGGGTGGTGATGTCGACCAGCATGTTGACGGCGCCGAGCAGCCGGCCGGCCTCGTCGCGCAGCGGTGTCGGGTATGGCATGAAGCAGATGCGCGAGCCGTCGGGCCGTTCGGCGATCGCCTCGACGTCGCGCACCGGGCGGTTTTCCTTGAGCGCAATCGCCATCGGACAATCTTCGTGGCGCAGCGGCGTGCCGTCCGGCCAGAACAGCTTCCAGGTCACGCACCACATCTCACCGATCTTCGGCGTGCGGCCGGCGAACTCGATGCAGGCATGGTTGAAGAACGTGATCCGGCCTTCGGCATCTGTCGTGTAGATGGCGGCGGGCAGCGCCTGCAGCAGATCGCGGAACTGCTTCTCACGCGATTCCGTGTCGTCAGCTGCGGCGGTGTTCCTGATGGCGTGCCGGGCCAGGATATCTTCGAGATCGGCAGCTTCGGAATGCCGGAACAAATTCAACATACTTATTTCTCCCCGCCCGCACTGACGCTAATTCGTCACAAAGGCAAACGTTCCGCGTGGCTCGGCGAAATAAGGCGTTTTGCGGTCCGGCGCCGCCCGGCGGGCCGCCAATTGGACAAATTGTCAGCAAATTGCGGTCAAAGCCGGATTCAAATGTTCCGCCAAACAGGATGCGGAAGGGGAACTTGCATGGCGTACAGGATCGTGGCGGAACGGGACAACGAGACCGTCAGGATGGACAGGACGAGTTCGCTGATGGCACTCGCCAAGGCGCGCGTATGGGCCAGCGAAGGCTGGGACGTCACCATCATCGTCAAAGACGAGGATGAGCTGGCGCCCGCGAATAAGGACCGTCTGTTGCTGGTGTAATGGTCTTCGCCGACGGCGCGAAGCACTCAGAGGGCCGCCCGGGGGCGGCCTTTTTTTGTGACCTGCTCGGGCGCGCCGGTTTTGGCCTTGGCCACCCTTCAAAACGGCGATCAATGCTCGATTGTGTGATCTGGGAATGATGGAACCGGGAACCCGGCCCGGCGTTGTCAGCGCGGGCAGGCTCTGTGGAGATGCGCCATGCACTGGCGATCAGAAACCGCGGATGCCGACGCGATGCGCGGCACCGGCGAGGACAACCTTCTCTACGCAACCGGATGGACCATCAGCGGGCTCGCGACCCTGGGCACCATCGTCGCGGTCTGGGTATTCGGGATCTGACGACGCGATGGCTCGGACGACCGCTGGTCGCACGGTTACGCGCAGGCCACGCCCGCGCCCGTTCACCAGCCGATCGGGCGCGGCCCACACGACCCCACAAAGATTGACCCACAAAGATTCTTGGCTCCGCCCGCATTGTTAACTTGATATTTGTTCTTTGTTTGTTCTCTATAGGCTCCAACCCCCGGTGAGGTGAGCCATGGACAACAGATTGAACGAAATCCGCAGGAAAATCAGGTTCTTGCGCTCTCAAATGCTGGATGCCGAGAGTACCATCCGCCAACACATCAACCGCGACGAAGACTGCGCTGAGGCCTCGATCCAGCTGATGGCCATGCGCGTCGTGATGCTCGGGCTGATCAGCGAGCGGAACAGGCTCGGCGGCGAAGAACGCCTGCTCGATGTCGATGAGCGGCTGAAAGCGGATTGCCGCGCCGTCGGCCGCGGGCCCTTGAAAGGCGCGCGCGGCCGCCGTGTGCGATGAGGCTGGATATCAAGAGGCCTGGAAATCAAGAGTCGAAAAGCTGCGCAGGCAGCTTGCCGAACTGGGCTCGGCAGTTCGCCGGCTGGATCAGTCCGGCTTCGACAACGCGACGGCTGAGCTCCTGCTTTCGCGCAAGCGGGCGGAGCTGGAAGATTTGATGAAGCGAGGCCATTCCGATGCCGTCAGATCCGCTGAAATGGTACGACCACAACGCGGATAATCCGCCCTGGATCAAGGCGCTCGCCGAAGTGCGGACGTTGGCCTGCCGCGAAGGCTGGTGCTACCAGCACGTCCAGGCCATCATCGTCTCGATCGACCAATACGCGGAAGCCGCACTCGGCAATCGCGGATACTTCCTCAACAAGCCGCATCGCATCGGCGGCAGCAGGAACGATCACGTTCCTTGAATGCGCGACGTCGCCCGAACCCTTGGCGCGCGCGATTTACCTCAAGCGGCAGATGGTTGCTTCAAGCGGCAGATGGTCGCGGAACAGGTCATCCCCGGCGGCGTTTGCCTTCATGACCGAAACGCTGATGACAACGATTGAAGATTCCTTCCAGATCGCCTGGGACTATCTGGAGGCAACGGGCGAACTCGGCCATCCCGACACCGCAGCCAATCACCTGCTCGACACGATCGAAGCGATGGTTCGCCGCGGCGAGCGCCGCCGGCTGCTTCTCTCCAACACCGCCATCGCTGCCTACCAGCGTTTTCGAGCCGAACAGGGCCTGTCGCTGGCGTCATAGGAACGGGGCTGCGGCTGGAACGTTCTGCTCCTCACGCGGGGTTGGTCGCACCTCGCGAAAGCTGGGGAGGATCTTATGGAAAGCGGTTTCAAGAGCGCTGAAGCGTATCGCGCGACGGCCTTGCTCTGCCGGCAACAGGCCGCGTGCGATCCGGACAATAGCTGGAGGTTGCTCGGTGAGGCCGAGCGGTGGGAATACCTCGCCGAACAGATCCTTGCATCCCGCCAGAATCGCGCGGCCGAGGGCGCCAAACCGGCCATCGAAACGGGAACAGCACGCATCGCGCCTTCGCAGCCGAAGGCTACTCCGTCGCGGCCGCCCCGCTATGGGTAGGGAGTGCTGTCGCAGCATCGCTGCCGGTGGCCGTTCGATCCGCCTCACCCGGGGCGATCCAGCTCGGGTCACGATGTCAGAGGAACCCGACATAAAGATCGGAGTTGCCGTTTCATCGCCGTCCCACCGGCGATGAAAGTGTCGTGCTCCCGCCTGAAAGCAGGTGAGCAATGTGCAAACGGCACGCCGAACTCGACGGCAAGATCGAACACTACAGGCGAATATCAACGCATGTGACTGACCAGCTCACGCTGGATGGGATCGCCGGTTTGATAAAGCAAATGATAGCCGAAAAGGCCGCGCTCCATCCCGAGCAAAAGCCGTGAGCGATTCCTTTCCAATCAGCCGGTAGCGGTCTTGCCGATTACGCTCTGACGGTTGATGGGATTTTGGCCGCGTCCTGCAATCCGCGCGACAACGCGTGCAACGAGCGCCAGGCCGGTGACCACGCCGCTCGACGGCGTTTTTTGATTCTGGATCTTCTGTGGCTGCTGCTTCGGTTTCCCGTTTACGGTAACGCGGAGACAACCGGTCGTCCGCGTTCTCCATCCCGTGAGCACCGTGATGAAATAAATCAGCGCGACGCATCGACGCATTCCACGCAGACTTCGGCATTCCCTCATGGAACGGACGCCGGGACAGGGGATTTCCCAGGGGTAACCGATGCAAGAGAACCCGATGAGCAAAGAAACCCCGAAGGACGATCCCCGGCAGCGAACCGACTGGGGTTCGCATTCCCAGACCGACAAACCCTGGAAAGGGCCTCCCGAGAAGGAGCAGAAGCCGAGCGACAAGACGCCCGATCTGGAGAAGTGGCAGCAGAGCGACACACACTAACGATAGGCGCCAAGGAAGGGCGCAACGATGGCCGCCGGTGCGAAAAATGATGGGCAAGGCGGTCATCTGTCGATCGCGATCGTCGTCGCGAGCCTGATCGGGTTTGCGGTCCTTGTGATTCAGGTCCGCCCGCTGCGGCGCACCGAAAACAAAAATGAGCCGAGAAAAATGAATCGTCCCAGCGGGACGCAGTTGAGGAACAACTCCCGGTACGGCTGGTTCTACCGCAACACAATCCAACAGCTGGAGGCCGGTATGGCGAAAGAGAAAGCACTGCAGGACCTGTTCCTCGATACGTTGAAGGACATCTACTTCGCGGAAAAGAAGATCCTCTCGGCGTTGCCGAAGATGGCCAAGGCGGCGCAGTCCCCAAAACTCAAGGCGGCTTTTGAAAAGCATCTGGCCGAGACCGACGGCCAGGTCGAGCGGCTGGAGCAGGTGTTTGCGTCGATCGACGAGACCCCGAAGGGCAAGACCTGCGATGCCATCATGGGAATCATCGATGAAGGCAAGGAAGTCATGGATGAGTACAAGGGCATGCCCGCCCTCGACGCCGGCCTTCTGGCTGCCGCGCAGGCCGTCGAGCACTACGAGATTTCCCGCTATGGCACGCTGAAGACCTGGGCGAGTGAACTGGGTTACAAGGACGCCGTAAAGCTGCTCGACGCGACGCTCAAGGAAGAAAAGGCGACGGACAGCGCCCTGAGCCAGCTCGCGGAATCCGAGGTCAACCGTCACGCCGAGACCGCGCAAGCCGCGTAATCAGGCAAGCGGACATCATCGAAGGGCTCCAGCCTTACGCTGGGGCCCTTCTGCGTTTGCTACTCGCGATCACATAAACGCAACGGAACCGACCGCGCCCCGGTTCATTGGTCTGTTGACCTCCAAGGAGACAGACAATGGCAAAACAGAATCCAGTCAAAACGGACGGCAAGGTTCCGGCACGACCGCACGATTCAGGCAGCCAGGCCAACGAAACCGTTGACGGCCTCGACGCCGAGACCGAGGCGTTGCGACACGCTGCCGAAGATACGCCGTCTGCCGCAGCACCCGACGATGTCGAGAAGGTGCCGGTATTCGACCGCGCAGGCCGGGCGCCGAAAATCTGATCGGACAGCAAGCGCGCAAGTTATGAGACTGCACGTGAAATGCGAGGGTGAGGCCATGAAGTTCGGATACGCACAACCATTTTCCTTCAACATCGGCCATCGCCCGGAAACTGTCGTTTCCCGCATTCGTCACGGCGTCACCGAAATAACCCTGAGCGACGGCCGGCTGGTTCGCGCGACGCTTCACGTCAAGGAGGTCAGGATTGACCCGAACAAGCCCGGCTCGGTTGACGTTTCATACAATATCATTGCCGAGATAATGAACACGCCGGACGTGCCCATTCTCGACGTGCATGAGACGATCCAGTGATGAAAGACCATCGGGCGGATTACGCGAGCACCAAACCTAATGCCACTTGAGTGAATCGGTAGGCGCAAACTCAGTGCACCTCTCTCGCTCGAGGGGTCGAGACGAGCGAAGCTCGCTCTTAGGTACCTGCGCTCGAAGAGCGCGGCGGGTGGGGGCTCTCTCCATACGATGACTCGCGGCGACGCCCCACCCCAGCCCTCATCCGCCGTCATCGACGGCAAAGATGGAAGCCCAGACACCTCGCAAACATTCAATCCTGTTCACGCACGCGGATCTCCAGCCGGGCGTCGGCGAGGGCCTCGACGACGCATTTTGCTATTTGTTTGGCTTCCTCAAAGCCCATGCTTCGCTCGGGATGATCCTTGAAGCATTCGCAAATTGCATCTGCAATGATCGAGTTAACCTGATGCGGATCAACCATGATTTGCCACCTCCATGGGGCGGCGCGTTTTTCGTGTCTGAAGAATCCCGATCGCAGCTTCCTGAAAATCCTCCAGCTTCATGATGCGTCGATGAAACCGCAGTCTTCAGATTTGGTTCCGTCTCCTCCGCGAGGAGCAACGGGGGGCACTGAAGATTGCCATTTCTTCCCGGTCATCGTTGCAGTGCACCCAATATCTGCTCAAGCGCATCGGACCGAGACAAGGTCTTATGTTGTTCGCGATTGGAACCTTCCCAATAGGTTTCCATTATCGGGTTACGCGGCGCACTTCCGTGTCGGGTTGGCTCGCGCATCGCTAGATAGAGGTTGGGCCCCAGCTGGCCTGGCATTTTCAAGCTGCTTGATCGGCGCGACGCGGCGGGAAAGCGCGCGTCGCAAAGCGCATGATGAACTGCAAGCTCGATCGTTAGCAAAACGAGGAGAGAAAAATGAACGGTTTGATTTATCTGGTTGGATTGATCGTCGTCATCCTGGCCGTACTGTCGTTCTTCGGGCTGCGCTGACATGGTGAAACAGATCGAACCCGGCGCGGCTCCCATTGGAGTCCCCCCGAGGTATTTGAATTGGACGCCGGCGATCCTGGGTGCGCTGGTGGCCACCGCGCTTTCGTCGATCCTGTTGGCGTTCGGCGCGACCATCGGATTGGGGATTTCGTCGACGGCGCCGACGTGGCGGGACGCGTCCGCCGCACTTTGGATTCTATCGGGACTGTATCTCATTATCCAGGCTGCACTGAGTTTCGGCGTGGGAGGCTACATTGCGGGGCGAACGAGTGTCGCGCCGGCCGTCTCGGATGTTGACGAAATCGAACAGCGCGACGGCTTGCATGGTCTCGCTGCCTGGGCGCTCGCCGTCGTGCTCGGGGTGGCGCTTGCGGTGTTGCTCGGAAGTGCGTCCCTGACGCGGTCCAACAGCAACATGTCCTCGGCAAGGACGAGCGCCGCAGAGCCGCTGTTAAGCTATGAGATCGACCGGTTGTTCAGGCCCTTGCGCCGCGCCGCGAACGTGGACCTTTCGCAGGAGCGGGCGGAGGCCGGAAGAATCCTCCTGACGTCGTCGAGCCACTCGGGAATGAGCAGTGAGGACCGATCTTATCTGGCTCAACTCGTCGCCGCGAGTACTGGTCTTGCCGGGCCCGAAGCCGAAAAACGGGTCGATGGCGTAATCGCAAGTTCTCGGACTGCGATAGCCAAATCTCGCCGGAGCTCGGTGATCCTCGCTTTCTCCGTCGCCGCGGCCCTGTTGCTGGGTGCTGTCATCGCATGGGCAGCGGCAGGTATAGGCGGGCGCCACCGTGACGGTGCGCCGATGCCGCATTGGATGGGTGCTCGCGGCTCTGGAGTTGCTTATCGACGCGAACCCGCGTGAACCGGGCGGGGTGAGGTGGATCGGATGAGAACCCCCGACCTCGCCCCCGATGCCGTATTGATCGCATGTCCAAAATGCAACGCGTGGCCGATGGCGTTGAACATCGTGAAGCCGTCCTGGTCGTCTCGGCCGATGATTCAATTTACCTGTCCGAAATGCCATTTTACCTCCGAGGCAGAACGGCGCGGATACGCGAGACCGGGCTCCGACTAATCCTTGCGCCGCCGGCCATTCTCGTATCGCGCGACGGCGAGGCGCTCGAGATCAAAGCCGCGGCTGGTATCTTGGCGACGAGTTCGTGCAATGGCGCAGCGGGCGCCGCGATCGTGATCCTGCTGTGGACTTTATAACTCCGCGCAAATATTCCTGTTTGGATCGGAGGTGACCAAAGCGATTGCCGTTGCGCGGTCGAGTACTACGAAAGCCGCGACGCTTGCGAATCTGCCTCGGCAAATGCGGTCCGCGCGCTGAGTGGTCTTCTCGGTGGGACGGAGTTGACCCGCACATCGCAATCGAGATTCCGTGCTCGCAGAAGCCTGCGGCACAGTCTCGCGTCGACGAGATGGTTAGCTATGCATGCAGCCGATCGCCGCGCTTGAGTGCGTGGTGCGGGTTGGCGTTTGCGTAACGCGCCTCTTCTGTCGTCAACGAACGATCGGGGATGGAGCTGATAAAATCCCTGTGCAGGTAAGTTGGTCTCTTGGTGCCATCGAACAGCACGGCAACGCCCGTGTTGCGATAGCTAATTCCGGTAACCGTCCCGGTCTTGCCGGCCAGCGCCGGGCACCGGACTGATCCGAGTTGGTTCACCTTGAAACGAGTGCCGACAACCAATCTGTTGATTTGGTACGCCATCCGTCCACCCGTTCAATTGAGCGATTGCACAGCCTTCAGGTAGGGACCGATTGAAATCGCTTCTGGTGTCGTTGTCTGCCCGATAGGCGACAGTTCATTGCAGTCAGTTGCTGCTTGTTCCCGATCCAGGCGAAGCGGTGCCAGGCTTCCGTCTCTTCGGCGCCTTGCGTGTCTTGACGAAAAACGCGGAGCGGTAGGTATTGCAGGCTGACCCTTTCGAACGGAGGGCGCACCTTCGAATTAATTTGGAATAGTTCGCGCCCCCTCGTACTATGTCGGGGACCTGACTTAGGTCTCACCCCTCAAAACAGAACTCGGCATGGAGGCGGTTATGGAATTAATCCGCGGTGAAGAGGTGGCTGTTTTGGAAAGCCACACCAACAAGATCTGCAGCACATGCGGGAAGCGGTTGGCCCTGATTCGAACGATAGTGAATCCTCGCACCGGCTGCATCGTCCACATGTTTGAATGCCGGTGCGGCCAGCGCACGTGGGAAGATTAAAGACTCGTTCGGTCTCGGCAACGTGCGGTCAGACAGGCGCTACCTGGGCGTTGCTTTTCCGGCATGCCGGCGGACGAATTCCTGCAGGAAGCTCGGCAGCTCTCGCATCTGATCCGAGCAACGTTTCTGCAGCTCGTGGGCGACGTCTGCTGAAACGTCTCTGCACCATCCCTCAGCGACATTAAAACCGGCAACGCGGACGGGGTTGCAGTATTGACCCTCCAGCAGATCGCGCACGACCGTTTCGAGGCCGGTATCGCCGACACCACTCCCCCGCCATGCTCGGCCGAGGGAGCCAAAGTCATCGACCACCAGGTAGACCTCTCGATTGTGCTCGTTTGGAACGATCGATGGGGTCCAAATGGACTTACTCATAAAGCAACTCCACGCAACGATACCCGTACACAACAGCGCAGAGTGATTGCTTCAGGACGGCGAAAAGGCCCCGGATCGCTCCGGGGCCCTGGCATTGGCAAGAGGTACATCCGCTCTTGCCAACCGCCGCACTTTTCCGTGGCATCAATAGCCAAGACCCTGCAGAGACCTGCACCGCATTCGGCCGGACCCGTCAGGCAGAAAGGTGAGAGAAGAGGCAGTCAGATACTGCCTATCGCCCACTCAACGGCATGAAGGCTGCAGTGACAAACGATCCGATCAGCCCGGCTACGCCGACCAGCGCGAAGTAAATCTTGTATTCCATCCAAAGTCGCGATCCTGCTGCACTTCTGGGCATCATAACCCGGCTCGTCAGCGAGCTGCAGTCACTCTTCCGGAGTACTCCGATACGCGACGGCCATGACCTTCGTTCGGTCATTGGCGCCGTGTCCTGATCGAAGAGCGTCCGCGCAGTATGCGGCGAAAAGTATGATCGCCATCATGCGGAGGGGATTGGGCCCAACGGGTCCGCGCGTAGCGCCGCCCGATGGCAGGCTCCGGCGTAATCCGCCGATGATCGACGACAAAAGAGGCGGGGTTGCGCAAATGCTAATGCGCCCACGAACTGCGAACCGTCGACAAGACCGAAGACGGCTCAATCCACTGAATCAAGCGGCAGTATCGTCCTGACGCGCTGGCCGCGCTCCAAGAGCGATCTGAAGTGACAAGAACCTGCGCCGGCGAACTGCCTTCCGGCAGTTCGCCTTGATTTCCGGCATCACACCCATCCGCGTCATTGATCCGTTGTTCAATGACGCAGCTGGTACATGCGCTGCCTAGCGTATTTGGCCACCTCGCGACTCCCAGTACGTAGGCGTCCCGTAGTACTGGTGGGTGCGCGCTTCCCAATCTCGATCCTCCCACGAGTCATCACTGAACTCAGGCGCATCCTTCAGCTGCTGCTCGGTGATGTTGGTTCGAAAACCACCAAGCGACGTATCAAATGTCAGAGCGCCCCAGGGGATGGGATAGTGGCTGTGGCCCAACCCGGCAAATCCGCCAAAGCTCATGACGGCATAGGCCACGCGACCTGACATCTTGTCGATGATGAGGTGATCGATCTCGCCGATATTCTTTCCTTGTGCACCGTAAACCTCGGTGCCCTGAATGTCTTCGCTCGAGATGCAGTGATGATCCGGATGGGCTGTTGCACGGGCCATGGTTTCGTCTCCCTAACTGGTGGTTTGTCGGCTTAACTCGGCCGCTACGGGGTCGTTCCTAATTTCGGAGAACATTTCACAGCGCCAATCACCGATCTGTCGTTGCCGACGGAGAAGCGATGGAACCGCCTGCAACGTCGGTTTGAGAGGCCTATGCGGCCGCGATCGGCAGCGCTCATCGCGCGAGCCTTGCATTTGCGCGACAAATTGACCCGACGGGCAAGTATTCGGTTTATAGGAAATCACCGATCTGCGCTCAGAGTTCGCAGTGACGATCTCGCCGTCATGCTGGATTCCAAGGCGCGTGCAGGGGTCGCTGAGACGAATGCTGCAATGATGGCAATCAGAATTGATGTCGAACGCATAAGTGGAATTCCTTCCCTCGCGCCGATCTCAACAGTCTAAGGTAATTGACCCGATCCTGGTGCTGCCGCCCATCGGCTTCGACCCACGCCAAGCGGGCACAAAAAACGGCCCCAGCGTCTAAGGGGAAGCGTGCGCTGAGGCCGTGAAGGCATATGTCCAGTATCCCTCCGGACGGGACAGCAACGCAACAAATTGCCACTTGTTCCCGAAATAGGTACTCCGAACTGGTTCGAAAAGATCAATCAAGTTGCGGTAACTTGGCAAGAACCCGCTGGCAACCGCCGTTGCCACGCGGCATGGCGGCCCCAGCGCAAGCGCCAGGCGTGCTGGGGCCGCCTATTCACGGTCGGAGCCGCCAACTGAGGTGGTGACGCGCTAGCTTCGCAAATAGCGGAGCCCGCGAATTGCTTAGCGCTCTCTCGTTGGCCTCTTCTTCGTTTTCACTGATCAGATTCGGCCTAGGACTTTTCCGTTTTTTCCCCAATGTTCTGGTGGAGTGGGTCGATGGTTGCGCGGTGTACTGACAAAGATATTCGAGACCTGCATTCCTGCGAAGTCCTCCCTCAGATCCTTGAGGAACGGGTGCCACACCTTGCCCTCGGCGGACTTCGCTCGGTAGTCGATCTCGGCCAGCAGCTGGGCCTCAACCCAAGGGCATCCGCGACAAATTGACCCGACGGGTAAATCACTTCCGATTTCAAGAAATCATGTCAAAATCCTGAATTTCTGCAAATCAAAGATATTGCCCTGCACCCCAAATCACCTACACATCGCGGGGGACGCAGAGTGCGAATCTCAGCAGGACGTCATTTTGTCAGCATGCCCTTTCGGAGGTTGCCAATTTCTAAGATGATGATACCGGCGAGTATCACGGCCAGATCCATGACTTCGTAATGTCGAATTGTCGCCTTTAGCCGGTGCATCGACCTCAGCGGGGCAGGGGCAAACGCGATCGGCATGGGTGGCCTTGCGCGGGTTTCGGTCGAATGAGCCGGGACGATGCGAATGTTTCGCGAGCGCACGTCAGCGTTGGACAAAAAAAGGGCCAGCCTGACGGCTGACCCTCTTAATCTGCATCTCAAAAGTCGTCAGTAACGAGAAGCCGCCGCGTTGCCCCAACCGAACCGGTAGTTCAGGCCGGCCTTGATCGTATGCTCGTCGTTGCGGAATCCAACAGCGGTGACGACGCCAGCAGCGCTGGTAAAGAGAGCGTTCCGGGTACCGAAATCGTAGTACTGGTATTCGATTTT